>JBEAXZ010000099.1:0-3858 GCA_041159565.1 Actinomycetota bacterium
GTTGGTGGTCGCAGTCGGTGTAGATATTGATGAGCGTTTAAATGAAAGTATTCGTTTAGCGCAAAAGATGGGTATCGGAATCAAAGAGGTAGAGCGCCGTCAGATTGAAAACATGACCGGCATCGCCAATCACCAAGGTGTTGCATTGGTTGTAAAACCATTCCAATACTCATCTCAAAAAGAAATCTTTGCCCGTGCCTCTGAGCCAGCCTTATTTGTTGCGGTAGATGGCGTGACTGATCCACGCAATATCGGCGCAATTGCTCGAAGTGCAGCAGCCTTCGGTGCTGATGGATTATTAATTCCAGAGCGTCGCAACGCATCTCTTACTGCAGCGGCCTGGAAAACCTCAGCCGGAGCCGCGGCCCGATTGCCGATTGCGCAGATCACCAATCTTTCCCGCTCGATTGATGATGCCAAGGCTTATGGCTGTTTTATCGTCGGATTAGATGGAGATGCTGATACCAATATTTCTGAGATGGAGATCGCCGATCAGCCACTTTATGTGATTGTAGGCAGCGAGGGTAAAGGTCTTTCCCGTCTGGTACGTGAAAAGTGTGATCTTCTAATATCCATTCCAATGAGTAGTGCGGTTGAATCACTAAACGCCAGTGTTGCGATGTCGATTGCACTGTATGCGATTGATCGGAAACGAAGTGAGCTTTAACCGTTTCATAGCTCTCGGTGATTCAATGACCGAGGGCATGCAGGATGAAATCGTCAACGGAAAGTACCGGGGATGGGCGGATCGGGTTGCTGATGTTATGGCCCAGCACTATCAGGATTTCACCTATGCAAATCTGGCGATACGTGGCAAGTTAGTTGGCCAGGTTTATGAGGAGCAGGTGCCGGTTGCGCTGCAATTAGTAAATAGCGCAAGAACCATTGTCTCCTTTCATGCTGGCGCTAATGATGTTATTAGACCTAAATATGATCCAGAAAAAACTATTACTACCTATAACGCCGCAGTTGATACCTTAATCAAATCCGGCGCTTCACTCATGTTGTTTTGTGTCATGGAAGAGTCAGATAAGAAAAATAAAACCGCGCAGATTTGGGCGGAGCGCTTCGCTATCTTCAATCAAAATGTTAGAGAAAAAGCCAATGCTGTAGGTGCCATACTTTTTGATCCCAACAATGATCACTTCTGGAAAGACTCCAGATTTATTCATGAGGACCGCTTGCATCTAAATAGTGAAGGTCATCGAAGGGTTGCGCAAGCGGTGCTAGCTAGATTAAACCTGCCTCATGATCCAGATTGGCGCCAACCTCTGCCGCCCAAATCACCAGTTTCCGCATTGGAAAAAGCGCAGATAAATCTGCATTGGTTTGGTGCATATGCGATTCCGTGGATGATGCGCCGGGCCCGCCGTAGATCATCGGGAGATGGCCGAACCGCTAAATTTCCAGCGCCAATTAACTGGCAGCGCTAGAAGCTAATAACACTCCAACTCCACTTGTAAGTACCAGGTTTGATGCGGTACTTGGGCAGAGTATCTGGGCCACAGGAAGCGGTTCCTACACCACGTTGAATTGCATCAATGCTCACAACTGTGTTGCCACATGGTTGTACAAATACATTGTGGGTGGCATCAGCTAAATCGCCAGAGCGCATCGGAGTTACGGTAACCATCCTTGGTTTATCTAATTGAACATATAGACCATGGCTAGTTTGGTTGGTCAAAGTAAACCAACGAACCCCCATGTGTCCGCCATTTTCCTGTGGCTTTACATATGGAACATACTGTTGTGCAACAGAGCTGCTCCAGCGATGAACTTTTCCAATACTGCGATCTGGCATAGTTTCAAATGGTCCGGTACCAAAGTATGTGTATTGATCAAGTGCGCCATTAACCTCAAAGTTAATGCCGACTCTGGCTACATCATCTAATTGCTTTGGCAGGATTACCTCATCAGTAACTCTTAAACCTGATTCAACCGCTTCTACGGTTTGATTGTGTTTGATTGTTATTCCAGTGCTGGTTTTCCAGGTATGAACAATCCTTGTCACGCCACCTTTTTTGGTGAGCTTTGAAGAGGTGCGATGCAGATCTCGCAATCCCCACTTCTCCCACTTTTCTGCGATATGACCAATAGCATCATTGTCAGTTGGTGCGCGCCAGAGATTTAATCTTGGAGCCACCTCGCCAAAGGGAAGAATGATTGCGCCCTCTGCATTCACATAACTTTGTGGAGTCTTGGCCGGCTTTGCTTTTGGTAGTGGTTTTGCCGGAAGTGCGATTTGATACCAAGCCACTTCATGACCTTTGTGGGCCCAAGGTGCGCTGGTCGCTAAAGTTAGAGAGAAATTAACAAACCGCTCTCCGGGTGTGGCATCGGCTTTTAGAGCGCTAGCCGGAAGGGCAAAAACCGCTTTATTTCTAGGCTTTACCGCAGGTAGTTTCACATCTCCACTGACTGTGGTCTTGCCATTTACCGTTACCTCATAGCGCAGTTTTAGATCACGCAGATCAGTAAAGAAGTTGCGGTTAAAAATCTCAAATTTGCCGGTCTTCAAACTCTTTGCAGAGATGGTTACAGGTGCAGCCAAATACTTGAACTCTTGAAGTGCTGGTTTTGGAGAGCGATCCGGGAAGAACATGCCATCGCAAACAAAGTTGCCATCATGCTTGATTTCTCCGTAGTCGCCGCCGTACGCGGAGCGGACTGTGCCATCTTCAAGTGTTTGATCTAAACCGTGATCCCACATCTCCCAGATGAAGCCACCTTGCAAACCTTTGAGGGAGTGAATTGCCTCCCAGTACTCCGCCAAAGTTCCGTTGCTATTTCCCATGGCATGTGTGTACTCACACATAATCAAGGGACGCTCTGCCTTTTTGGATTTGGCATAAGAGATGATTGCTGAAATATCTGGATACATCGGACATACGACATCGGTTAAATCATGGTTGTGGGTCCAATTGCCACGGATTGCGCCCTCATAATGCAGTGGACGTGATGGATCAAAGTTTCTGGCATAGGCAGCAGCAGCTCGATGATTAAGCCCAGCACCAGATTCATTTCCAAGAGACCAGAGAATTACTGAAGCGTGATGAATGTCGCGTTGCACCATACGCGCCACACGATCAACCCATGCATTCAAATACTTTTGATCATCACATAAAGTATTTTGGAAGGCGTGTGATTCGATATTTGCCTCACCAACGACATAAAAACCTAACTCATCACATAAATCTAAGAAGGCTGGATCATTTGGATAGTGAGAGGTGCGCACCGCATTAAAGTTCCAGCGCTTTAATTCCAGAAGATCCTGGCGCATTAAATCCCGGGTCAATATGCGACCGGTTTGGCGGTTGAAATCATGGCGGTTGATGCCATAAATAATGATGGGCTGACCATTAACCAGAAGCTCATTTCCGGCTATCTCTACACGGCGGAAACCGATTTTTTGGCTAGAAACCTCGATGACCTGACCAGAAGGATCAATTAATTCATACTCAACATCGTAAAGAGTTGGGGATTCAGCGGACCATGGGGAGATGCCTGGAACTCGGATATCAATCTCTAATGGACCAGGGATTAACGGTTCAGTTGCTAGATAAGCCTCGTAATTGGCCTTTGGAATATTGCCATCCCAGAAAGTTCCTAAAAAGAAATCACTGCCGGCTTGTTGTTCCGCCGCAGATTTTTCTGTCCATTGTGGAGCTTTGCGGTTAATTACAGTTGCGGTTTTGTCAGCGCCTTTGACGCCTTGGACCTTCACCCTAAGTTTGTAATTTGAGATGTCTGCTTCATTAATAGAGTTGATATGAGCCCGCACCTTCAAGGTTCCAACTTTGTTGTTCTTCTCCAAACCAGGTGTGGCGTATAGCCTTTCAATGAACACATACTCGGTAG
>JBEAXZ010000100.1:0-3851 GCA_041159565.1 Actinomycetota bacterium
CGACCCCGCGCACTCCGGGAAAGGCATTGGCAAAGCGGTCACCATCGCGGGCCTGCGCCATATGCGCTACCAAGGTATTTTCTCTGCCATGCTCTATGTAGATGCCGACAACTCCGCCGCTATCAAGCTATATCAATCACTCGGCTTTACCGAGTGGGGGCGCGATGTGCTTTATCGCAATTAACTGCGAATGACCTCTACTAGGTCGCCATCTTTGTCAGAGGATTTAACGGTCACGGTGATTCCTTCAATAGTTACGCTTTCGCCAACTGCGCGAACGCTTTGAATCCTGCGATTATCAGAGTTATCTACTGGATAGATTTTTACCGGACCCATTCCTGACTGTATAGCTGAATCAATTAAGTACACCAGAGCGCCCGATTTCTTTAAATTCTTATCTACTTCCTCAGCGCGACGACTCTCAACCACTAAAACTTTCGTCAATGAAATTGGCACAATTACCGCCTTTAACCCGGTTTTTCTGCCAATTGGAGTAATTAACTTGGAAGTTGATTTTCCTTCCATGCAATGAATTTGATCATTATCTAGCCAACCCAAAAGCCAGCGCTCCCAAGCCAGAAACCCTGGCGAGTTTGAGGTAAGACTGCTTAATCCCATCAAACTAAAGTCGCCGACATAACGATGCCCATCATTTGGATTGGTTGAATCTTGACTTGTGAACGCATATAAATCTGGCAGGCCCAAAGTATGTCCAAACTCGTGATTGAGCCAGATATATCCCCAATAATTCAAGTCATAAGCTGAGGTCGCTCCATTGGCAATGTATCTACCATCCAATGTAAATCCAGTTCCATAAATTGATGCAAAAGCGGGACCCGCATTGCCAATATCTCTAGCATCAGGGTTGGCCAGAATTAGTATGCCATCAGTTTTACTGAAATCGACCTCCGGATCGGCGAGAGCAAGAGCTTCTGCCATATAGGCCCGATGATGATCAAAAGACTTGGTTAATGGTGCATAAGACTTTGAACTCTGCCCCATTCGATACCACTTGTAGTTTGGTTGCAATACAAATTGCATCCGTCCATACGAAAGTTCATCAAATAAATCTCCCGCTGGAGCGACCTTTGCAAAGGCTTGTTGGGGAGTCATTACCGATTGCGCATCTGGAAAATCTACGAAGATTACTTTGATTATTACCTCACCAGTTGATTTCAATCTATCACTCACGCGAGGAAAACCAATTGCGACATCGCCACGACCATCAAAAACTGGAACTTTGCATTTTGCTGTTGAGTTAGTTGGTAAAGCAGGTAATTCAATAGTCGGCGTAGGGCTAGGAATAGGCTCCGGAGTTGGAGTGGGAGATGGCGAGGTCGTAGGTGACGGGATTGATGAAGGTGAAGGAATTGGAGTGGGAGATGGTGAAGATTGAGCAGTTTGATTAGAGGCAATACGCTGCCAAATTAACTTCTTATTTTTCTTTACACACTTGAATTGCTTGCTCCCAGAGATTGAAATCTTGCCGATTTTTGTGCACTTTTCTCCAGCTTTTATAGCGGCAAATGAAGGTGCCGAAATCAAAGACACTACAAGTATCACAGCCGGCAAGATTCGCTTCATCAGAAAATTATAGAGGGCTGCGTTACTCTTTCTTTATGATCACTATAGCTAATAGCAAATTAGAGGTTCATCCACTATGCCTTGGTGGCAATGTCTTTGGCTTTAGCGCCGATGTTGCTAATTCCGAAGCGGTACTTAGTTATTACTTTGATAACGGCGGCAACTTTGTTGATACCGCAGATATGTACTCACAATGGGCGCCAGGACATGTGGGCGGAGAATCAGAAACCATTATCGGCAACTGGATGAAAAGCCGCGGAAATCGCTCCAAAATGGTGATCGCCACCAAAGTTGCAAAGCTAGATACCAGGCCTGGTCTAAAGTCCGCCAACATCAAAGCCGCCTGCGAAGATTCCCTAAAGCGTCTACAAACCGATTACATCGATCTTTATTATGCCCACCAAGATGATTTAGATACTCCGATTGAAGAAACCTTGGGTGCTTTTGATTCACTAATCAAAGAAGGCAAGGTCCGCTATATCGCCGCCTCTAATTTCACACCAGAGAGATTGCAAGAATCGCTGGATTTCGCCGATGCCAACAATCTACCTAGCTATGTCGCATCCCAGGATCAATACAACTTGCTTGATCGTGAATATGAAAAAGGCTTGATGCCCACGATCCAAAAAAATGGCCTCTCCCAAATTCCTTTCTATGGTTTAGCTCGCGGCTTCCTAACCGGTAAGTACCGCCCCGGAGTAACTGTTGAATCAGTCCGCGCCACTGGAGTTGCAAATAGTTATGCCAACGAACGCGGTTGGAATCTACTTACAAAACTAGATCAAATCGCTAAAGATAAAAACACCACAGTCGCCGCAGTTTCCCTAGCTTGGCTGCGCGCCCAACCCACAGTTGCCACCCCAATCGCATCCGCTACAAAACTGGAGCAAATCAAAGAAATAATGCCGGTTATTGAATTAACCAGCGACGAGCTTCAGTTGCTGACTAACTCCTGACACATCGCGCGGAAAGCCACGGTGTGAGCATCAACATCAGCCGCTGTCGTATAAGGCGACATAAGAGCCATGTTATGAAATGGCGTCAGCAAGAAACCATCATTGAGCAGCTTTAAATGAATGTACTGCTCTAATTCAAAATCCCCCGCCCGGGCCGCTTCGCCACCTGTACGCGGTGCATGGCCCTGGAATAGATACTCCCCACGCGCTCCCAAGCGATTTACATGCCAATCCAGGCCAAACTCATTTATCGCCGCATCCACGCCATCACACCAACGATTTCCCAGCTCGATCATCTTGGCAAAGTTCGCATCAGTTAAAACTTCCGTCAAAGTCGCTCGCATCGCAGCCAATGACAATGCATTTCCTGCCAAAGTGCCACCAATTCCACCGGTATCAATTACCTCGCGCTCAGTCTTAGCTGCAATCTGCGTTGCAATCTCATGGGTCATGCCGAATGTGCCGACCGGAATTCCGCCACCTATTGCTTTGCCGATTGTCAAGAAATCTGGTTTCAATCCCAGATCCGCGGTCATGCCTCCAGGACCGACAGAGATCGTATGCGTCTCATCAATAATCCAAATCACGCCATACTTCTTAACTAACTCAGCAACACCAGTTAAATAACCAGCATCAGGCAAAACAATTCCCACATTGGTCATCGCGGGTTCCATCAAGATCGCGGCAACATCACCATGCTTTAGCGCAGCTTCCATCGCCGCTAAATCATTGAACTCCACAACCCGGGTAGTTACATCCAAATCAACCGGTGCACCAATATTCCCCTCTCGCTTCACTGTCTTGCCAGATGAATCCAAAGTCGCAAAGGTTTCATCAACCGAGCCGTGATAACAGCGATCAATCACAACAATTTTCTGTCGTCCAGTAATCAAACGTGAATATCGAATCGCATGGCGATTTGCATCGGTAGCCGATACCGTGAACTGCCACAAAGGCAATCCAAATCTGCGCGCCAACTCCGCAGACACCGCCACCGCATCATCGGTCGGCAACATCGCAGTCATTCCCTTTTTCAACTGTGCAGAAATCGCAGCGGTAGTTGCTTCAGGAGAGTGCCCAGTCATAGAACCGGTATCACCCAAGCAAAGATCTATATATTCATTGCCATCAACATCGACAAAGTGCGCACCTTGTGCAGTACTGACAAATAACGGGTATTTACCGGGCCATTTCGTCATCCAGGACATCGGAACACCGCCCGGCATAACCTGCTTTGCCTCACCAAAAAGCTCGCGGCTCTTTGGCGTGCGCGCCAAGAAACGCTCCTCTTCACGCGCGTGCAGCTGCTTT
>JBEAXZ010000101.1:0-3846 GCA_041159565.1 Actinomycetota bacterium
TTCGCCAGCCATATGGTCAGAAAAATTAATCCGAAAAAACCAAGGTAGGCAGCGAACCGGGTTATCGGTGTTGCCACCGCAACAATTATGAAAAATAAAGCTGAAACAAGCTTTACATGGGGAGATAGGTCATGGATAAAGGTGTGCCGATGAATGTAAAGACGTTCACCTACATCATGCCCGTGGTGGTGTGCTTTAGCTGCGATGATTAAGACTTCTTCTTTAGGAGACTAAAGAGGAGTACACCAACAAGTGCTGTGATGGCAACCCCAATTAGTCCGCTTAGCCCAACACTAAGTCTTTCATTATCAAGACCAGCAACTCCGTAATCTGCAAGAGGAGAGTTTGCAACCGCAGAATCCTTAGCGGTCTCTAAAAAGCCTTTATCTTCAGCAACCTTTTCCAACCCATCTGGATTTGAAGAGGCGTAATAGGAAACTCCACCGGCCAAAACAGCAGCAGCGATGAAGAAACCAAAATAGAATTTTTTCAAAGAACTCTTATTCTCGCTCATACCTTTTTTACCTCCAGAGCAACCCTTTCCTGTCTCCATCCATAAACCAAATCAGAGCGAGTTGAGATAATGGCTGAAACCGTCACCATGGTAATTAGCGCTTCTCCAATACCGATCAAAATATGTGTAGAGAACATGGCGGCAAAAACAGTTGAAGCAGGAGCGGTTCCTGTACCGCCAACGGCATATTGCAAGGCAAATGCACTAGCTGAAATCGGTACGGAGATTAAGGCTGCGATGGCTGCAGCAATCGGAATCGAACCACGGTTCTTGGGCATAACTTTCTTTGCAAAAACAAAAACCAAATGGCTGACTAGTACCGCGATAATGCTTAGGTTAAATATGTTCAGACCAAGAGCAGATAATCCGCCATCTGCGAAGAGCAGTGCTTGCACACCCAACACAACTGTTACGGCAAGCGATGCTGCGTAGGGACCAACTAGAACCGTCGCAAGGGCACCACCTAATAGATGACCACTAGTTCCAGCCGCGACTGGAAAGTTCAGCATTTGAACGGCAAAGATGAAGACCGCGGTTAGTCCGGCCATGGGGGCGGTGCGATCGTCGAGCTCTGTGCGAGCTTTTTTCAAGGCAACGGCGGTACCAGCAACGGCCAGCAATCCAAAAGAGGCTGAGGTTGGGATATCGATAAAACCATCTGGGATATGCATGACTCAATGTTATTGCAAATGATTTGCAAATGCATCTTTATCGCAAAAAGTTAACTTTCATCCCTCCAGGAGCGCCACAACTCGGCATAAGCGCCACCCGCCGACAACAAATCCTCGTGAGAACCCCATTCCGCAATAACTCCATCTTCGACAACTGCGATTAGGTCGGCGTCATGGGCGGTCTGTAGACGATGTGCAATGGCAATAACGGTCCGGCCAGCAAGTACGGAACCTAGGGAGGCTTCTAGATGCTTGGCCGCTTGTTGATCAAGCAGGGATGTGGCTTCATCCAAAATCAAGGTATGTGGATCAGCGAGCACCAATCTGGAAAGTGCTAACTGTTGTGCCTGGGCGGGAAGCAAACGCACTCCACCACTTCCCACCAAAGTTTCTAAACCTTTTTCTAAATCCTTTGCCCAAGGCTCTGCATCTACTGCGCGCAATGCTTGCCATACCTCTTCATCACTGGCATCAGGCTTTGCCAAGGTTATGTTGTCGCGCAGGGTTCCTACAAAGACATGGTGCTCTTGGGTTACTAAAGCAACCTCAGTTCTTGCTTGCTCCACTGGCATATAACCAATCTCAGCACCGCCAACAGTTATGCGACCTTGATTAGGAGGTTGTACTCCAGCTAACAACCTTCCCAGAGTTGATTTACCTGCGCCTGATGGGCCAACAATCGCTAATTTGGTTCCGGGCTCAATCATGAAAGAGATATCTTTCAAAACATCTTTTCCAGATCGATAACCATAACGAACTTTTTCTCCAGCTATATCTCTTCCAGCAGGTGAGCCATCACGTATCTCGCGATCTTCTACCTCATGAATGCCGAGTAGACGAGACAAAGATGCTTTTCCAGTTTGCAACTCATCAATCCACCACAACATGGCCTCAATCGGGCCAGCGAGCATTTGCGCATAGAGAATTCCTGCGGTGATAGTTGCGATTGATGCCATATCTCGGTTGTAGAAATAAGCACCCATCATTAATGCAGCAGAAACGGGAAGTATGTAATTGATTTCAACGACTGGGAACCAACGGGAGCGCAATCTCAATGTATAACGCTCCCATTCAACCCAACGGCTAATGGATGCATCGGTGCGCTTTGTGCGTTGCTCTCCTAGGCGAAGTGCATCAATTGTGCGTCCTGATTCTGCGGTCTCTACTAGTACCGAGTTAACTATGGCGTACGAGGATGATTCGACTCGATAAGCCTGAGGGGATCGGCGTAGGTACCAGCGCGTAGCTGCGAAAACAAAGGGAATTCCAATGAAAACTGCGGCCAGGAATAGCGGCGCGGTGAGGGCAATTGCTGTTGAAATTCCGAAAATTGATACCAGGCAGATTGTGATAACGGGAACAGCATCTCGGACCGCCCAGGTTATGTGATCGATATCAGTAGTAGTTCGAGTCAAAAGTTCGCCCGCTCCAGCCCGCTCGACAACATTTGGTGGAAGCTCAACTACTCTGGAGACAAACCTTTCTCTGAGAGCAGATAGAACAAACTCACCAAGAATCGATGCCCTTACCTTTGTGAAGTAAACGAATATTGATTGCAACAACAATGCAACAATAACTATGTAAACAGTATTTTTAACCTGAGTAGCGTCCGGGCGATTTTTTAGATCCTCTAATAACCCGCCAAAGGCTCGAGGTGGTATTAGGGCTGCCGAAGTTGTCAGCAGTTGCAAAACAGCGACCCAAAGAAATCCACCTTTGTGGCTCCACAACAGGTTCCACATGTGGGAATTAACAGTTGCTTCACTTGCGATCGGTAATCGATTAGCTGATTTCTCTAATCCAAAACTTTTCTCTAATCGGGATGTATCTTTTGGGGGAGTCGGATAGGCGGTA
Organism: Actinomycetota bacterium; assembly: GCA_041159565.1. Taxonomy (GTDB): domain Bacteria; phylum Actinomycetota; class Actinomycetes; order Nanopelagicales; family Nanopelagicaceae; genus MAG-120802. The sequence continues at coordinate 3,040 of JBEAXZ010000101.1, forward strand.
GTTGGCAGCGCGCTTTCATCTGTAGGTCGTGGTGGTTTATGCCATTTCATTCTCCACGCACCACCAATCTTTTGTATTCGTCGTTTTGCTTGAGTAGATCAAAGTGGTTCCCAACTGCTGCAACTCGACCCTCAGAAATCATGACAACATGATCTGTGTGATCCAATAAAAGGGGGCTAGTTGTAAATACGACTGTAGTTTGTGAACCGCGAATTTGCTTTAACCTTGATGCGATACGAGCTTCCGTGTGGGCATCTACTGCGCTGGTGGGGTCATCAAGTACAACTATGGGAGCATCAACGAAAATGGTGCGGGCTAAAGCCAATCTTTGACGCTGGCCTCCAGAGAGGGTGCGACCACGTTCTACAACCTCAGCGTTGTATCCATCGCCCTCTAGTGAGTCCAAAATATCTGCAGCAGAGGCGGCCTCAATAGCTTGCGCCATGGTGATTCGACCGGAGTTTTTCACATTAAATAATGTTGAAATTGTTCCCGACAGAATCGCCGGCTCTTTCTCTTGGGCGTAAATATTGCAACGAAGTTGGTCTCTATTGATCTCAGAAAATGGCGTGTCATCTACGAATACCTGCTCGGATTCTAAATAGCCTCCAAGTCGATCAACAAGCTCGTCTGCCATCAGCGAGTTATCACAAACCACTCCTACAAATTGATTTGGAGAGATTGTTAATCCAGACTTTAGGTCAGTCAATCTATTGAATGAATCAGGAAACTTCGAGTTGCCGTGACTCTGAAGATTCTCGACTCTTAGAAGTTTCATAACTCGTCGAGCAGCTACAGCACCAGAAG
>JBEAXZ010000102.1:0-3842 GCA_041159565.1 Actinomycetota bacterium
TAAAAGCGCCCACAACCAACTCTTCTTCATTGCTATTGCTTAACTGTGGGGCGCTTCTTTACAACCTTCACGATATTTGGCGCAAATATCAATAGGAATAACGCCACATAGATTAACTTGGGAAGAAGCCCGGCATAGAGAATGGAGTAATCTCCGTTGCTTAACTGCAGCGCTTGCCGGAACTGAATCTCCAAGGTTGGACCCAAAATAACGCCCAACACCAACGGGGTATTTGGCACGCCAAACCTTCTAAATAAGTAGCCGATAAAGCCCAAAACCAAGGCAACTCGAAGGTCAAAAACTGAGTTGTTTAATGAGTAAGCACCAAGCAAGCCGAATGTCGCGATACCCGCATATAGGTAATGACGTGGAATTTGTAGTAACTGAATCCAGATTCGAATCAGTGGCAAATTTAGTAGCAACAAAAGCGTGTTTCCAACAAATAGAGATGCAATCAAAGTCCAAACTAATGGTCCATTCATTTCAAACAACATCGGACCGGGTTGCAGATTAAAGTTTCGCAGCGCAACCAACATAATGGCAGCCGTTGCTGAGGTTGGTAAACCTAACGCCAAAAGTGGTACGAGTACTCCTGCAGCGTTAGCGTTGTTTGCCGCTTCCGGACCAGCAACACCTTCGATTGCACCTTCACCAAACTCCTCTTTGTTTTTAGAGAGGTTTTTCTCTACAGAGTAACTGATAAAGGTTGGTACCTCGGATCCACCGGCTGGGATTAATCCCATAGGGAATCCAATCGCAGTGCCACGCAACCAAGGTTTCCAGGAGCGACGGAGATCTTCGCGATCCATCCACACTTTTCCTCTGACAGGAAGAACCCGCCAAGCATTGTCTTTGAATCGACTAGCCATATATAGAACTTCACCGATAGCAAAGAAAGAGATGATTACAACAATAACCTCGAGACCATCTGTTGCCTCTTGTATTCCAAAAGACAAGCGGTTGATGCCAGTTTGTTGATCTGCGCCAACTAGTCCAATAATCAAACCAACTGAGAGAGAAACCAAACCTCTTGTTCTAGAGCTACCAAGCAAGGTTCCAACTGCGGCAAAAGCAAAGACAATCAAAGCAACATAACCAGCGGGTTGAACCTTCAAAGCCAACTCTGCAAGGGTTGGGGCTGCAGCAGCTAGGAGTATTGTTGAAATTAAACCGGCAACAAATGATCCGATCGCAGCGGTCGTTAATGCCGCTCCCGCTCGGCCTTTTTTAGCCATTTTATGGCCTTCTACCGAGGTAATTACCGCTCCCGCTTCGCCTGGAGTATTGAGCAATATTGAGGTCGTAGAACCTCCATACATGGCTCCGTAGAAAACAGCGGCAAACATAATTAATGCTGATGTTGGATCTACCGACAAAGTAACCGGCAACAACAGTGCAATTGCTAAGGCAGGACCAATTCCTGGAAGAACACCGACCAAGGTTCCGAGAAATGTGCCTAGTAATCCAAACATTAAGTTTTGTGCGGTAAGGGCGTTACCAAATCCATCTAGAAGTAGATTGAGATTCTCCATTTATCCTTCTACCTTTCTGGCCAAACCTAAGAGGTTCTCAAAGAAGCCATCTGGTAAAAAGATTCTCAACCCTTTAGAAAATACAAAATACACAATTACTGCGAAGGCAAAAGATATTGCAATATCCTTTAAAAACTTACGTGAACCAAATGCAAATGTGACTCCATAAAAAGTCAATGTGGCCGCAGCTATGTAACCCGCTGATTCAATCAAAAATACATGAAGCAACATTGAGCCGATAACAATCGCCATGGTCTTGATATCAGGAGGCAAAAATGTCTGCCCTGGCTCTGTTCCTTCAGCTAATCCATACTTACCGCGCACCACTTCGCTAATCAAAACAAGGCCGATAAAGGTAGCAAATCCGCCGATTATGTACTCAAAGGTTTTGGGGCTTACAACAGAAAAGACACCGGGCTCTTCAAGCGTGAAAGCGTCATACAAAACAAATAACCCGAGCAATAGAAAGCCCAGCGAGAATACCGCCTCAGCTACTACCGCTCGGGTTACTTTTGTCATCTAGTTATTATTCTTATAGACCGATTTCAGAGATGAAAGCTTTGATCTCTGGGATATGTGTCTTTAAGAAGGCGCCGAAGTCCTTGCCGCCTGCGAATTCGTCGTACCACTTGTTAGTAGCTAGTACTTCCTTCCAGGTAGGGGTAGAGCGCATTACATCCATAACTTTGACGAAATTGAGGCGATTAGCCTCGGTAATGTCGGCTGGAGCCATTACTCCGCGCCAGTTTCCATAAACCAGGTTGTAGCCCTGCTGAACAAAGGTTTTTGCCTTTACGCCCGCAATTGGTTTTGGTGAGGAGATGCCAAGAATTCGCAGCTTGCCATCAGCAACGTAAGGCAAAACATCTACAACTCCAATAACACCAACTGGAGCTGCGCCGCTTAGAACCTTTGTTAGTGGTTCAGATCCGGTACCAACAACATAGTTTAGTTTGCTGATTGGAACACCAGCTGTCTTCAAAAGTGCACCGATAACCTGATGGTCAACGCCGCCGACATTTCCACCACTAACTGCAATAGCTCGTCCATTGGTGTTCACATCGTTAACAAACTGATTAAGTGTCTTGTACTTGGAGTTTGTTGGAACGAAGATCGCGTTGTACTCACGCATTACGCGAGCGATTGGTGTTGAAGCCAAAAGATCTGATGTGTTCTTGTTCGCAACCTGTGCCATACCACCGGTTAGCGCAATACCAATAATCAATGCAGAGTTCTGCTTGCCCTTGATGGTCTGGAAATGTGCCAAACCAGTTGTGCCACCGGCACCTGGTTTGAAATCAGTTGTCTGCGAAGTTAGAAGGCCTTCGGTAATCAAAGTCTTGGCAATTGCATCAGTTGTTGCTGAGTAACCGCCAGGACCTGCTGGAACTGTCCAGTCAATAGTTGTGAGTGGCTTTAGATCTGGATACCACCAACGAAGTGAGTCTTTGTATGAGCCAAAGGTAACTCTGGTGCAACGAAGATCAGAGCCTTCAACTCCGCGAGCTTTAGCCACCATGCCTGCACGGCCACACTCATCGCCCGCATTAGCTTTTCGGGATGGAACCTTTGCCGCAGTCGCCGGAACGGCGCTCGCAAAGAGCATAGCGAGGGCAGTAGCTACGGCACCTGCACGCAATATTGATTTCTTTAAAGACATATGTCTCTCCTAGGTTTCTCTCGAGGGTGAGAGATTGGGCGCTAACGTATCGAGCCTGAACCCGATGGAAAAGTGATTATCGGTGTCAGATAGATAACGTTTTTATGAAAAACCCCGATAAAGCCATGAAATCATGGGGCTATGAAGTTCTTCGCCCCGCAGATCATCACCGGCTCTGGGGTCTTAAAGGAGCGCACCCTCCAAGTCGAAAATGGCGTGATTACCGCAATCGAATTTGGCTCCGCGGCCGATGCCATCTCGTTAGAGGGTGTTGTCACTCCAGGGTTCGTTGATATTCATTGTCATGGTGGTGGCGGGTTTGATAGTTCAGTCGATGTAAGAGCTGGCGAGTTTCATCTCAAATCTGGAACCACAACCATGTTGGCTGGATTTGTATCTGAACCGCTTAATTCCATTCTTACCAAACTAGAGAAGTTAAATTTTGCGCGCAATGTTATTGGAGTTCATTTAGAGGGCCCATACATTTCTCATGCTCATTGCGGCGCACACAAACCAGAGTATTTAACAACCCCCGCGAAGAGTGATTTAGAAAAGTTGGTCGCAACTAAGAAGGTCAAGCACATAACAATCGCTCCTGAAATTGATGGTGCCCTTGATGCAATCTCATACCTTTCTCAAAATGGCGTGTT
>JBEAXZ010000103.1:0-3821 GCA_041159565.1 Actinomycetota bacterium
TCTCAATACCGCGCGATTCATATGCTCTGATTCCAGAACACAAGAACTCGCAAGGAAAGGTTATTCCCGCCGCTTACTCAAGGATTAACTCCGCATTTAATTGGGGTGGAGCTCCATTACTAATTCAAACCTTTGAAGAGATGTCTGGATTGCGTATCGATCACTACATCGAGGTGAATTTCGTTGGCTTTGTCAGGATGGTAGATGCACTTGGTGGAGTGGAGATTTGCACCAAGAGAGATATCGATGATCCAAAGAGTCATTTGGTGCTACCTGCTGGACGTCATGTATTAGATGGAGTGGACTCACTCAAATATGTACGCACCCGTTACTTTGATGGACTTGGAGATCTAGGAAGAATGAAACGCCAGCAAGAGTTTGCTGGTGCAATGTTACGAAAAGCCACGAGTGCTGGAGTTCTTTTAAATCCAGTAAAGATGGTTGATTTCATTGGCTCAGCTTTAGATAGCGTTGTAACAGATGAAGACCTAAGTCAATCTGATCTTCTTACACTTGGAAAGCAACTGCGCAATCTCTCTGCATCCAATGTCAGAACCTTGACTATTCCGCTGAAGTATTACAACTACCGTAAAAACGGGGTAAGTGGTGCGGTCCTCTGGGACCCAGTTTTGGCTCCAGAGCTATTCAACAGAATCAAAAATGATGAGGCTTTACTCGACAAAGTTAAGGCTGATCCATCCGCTTCACCAAGTATCATCGATAAATTCAAGACGGGAAGCGCCGCCGATAACCCCTGTAAGGGCTAGGCTTTTCGCATAATGCTTAAACTCTCTGTAGTTGGAACTGGTTATTTGGGGGCTACCCATGCCGCAGCCATGTCCTCACTTGGTTTTGAAGTAATTGGGGTTGATGTTGATTCAGACAAGATCTCACAATTACAAAGTGGCAGGGTGCCATTTTACGAACCGCATTTAGAAGAGCTACTTTCGCAGGAGCTGAACAGCGGACGTTTGCGGTTTACAACAGATTTCTCCCAATTAAGTGATTGCGATGTGCATTTTATCTGTGTCGGAACTCCGCAGAAGAAAGATGGAATCGCTGCTGATTTAACCTTCGTTGATGCAGCTTTTAACTCAGTTGCACAACATGCCAAAGCCGGTTCGCTTCTTGTGGGTAAATCAACTGTTCCGGTAGGGACCGCTGAAAGATTGAAAAAAGAGTTAGAGAAATCTCATCCAAATCTGGAGTTGGCTTGGAACCCAGAGTTTCTCCGTGAAGGTTTTGCGGTCGAAGACACTTTGCGACCCAATCGTTTAGTTGTTGGAGTTACCTCTGATAAAGCTGAAAAAGTTTTGCAAGAGGTCTATGAATCCTTGTTAAAGAATGATGTTCCATGGGTAAAAGCCAAGATATCTTTCATTAACGCTATGGCAGAAATTTGCGAAGCTGCCGGTGGCGATGTCACCGTGTTGGCCAAAGCCATCGGTTATGACCCCAGAATCGGTTCACGTTTCTTGCAGGCTGGAATTGGATTTGGCGGGGGTTGTCTGCCTAAAGATATTCGGGCATTTATGGCCCGTTCTCAAGAGCTAGGCGCTGAGCAATCTCTGGAGTTCCTACGGGAGATTGACTCAATTAATTTGCGTGCTAGACAACGAATGATTGATTTAGTCCGCGCTGACATTGGAGTTGACCTAAAGGGAAAGAAGATTGCGGTTTTAGGTGGAGCATTCAAGCCGGATAGTGATGATGTTCGAGACTCCCCTGCCCTTGATATTGCCGCTCAGGTTCACGCCGCAGGAGCAAAGGTAGTTGTGCACGATCCTAAAGCGATCGAGCCGGCTCGGCTTCGTCACCCTGAGTTGCAGTACACATCCAATATAGAAGAGTGTCTACGTGATGCTGACATCGTTTTGCATCTAACAGAGTGGAAGATCTACCGAGAAATTGATCCAGGTGCTGCTTTTGGTTTAGTCAAATCTGCGGTCATGATTGATGGTCGCAATGCATTGAATCGTGAGGCATGGGTCGCGGCAGGTTGGAAATTCAGAGCTTTAGGTCGAAGTTAAAACAGTGGCACCAAAGATAGTTCTTGCCTCCGCCTCGCCATCAAGACTTAGGCTTTTGCAAAACGCAGGAATTAATCCAGAGGTGATTGTCAGCGGTGTAGATGAAGAGGATGCGGCCTACTCCACACTCTCTCCCAAAGAACTGGTTATCGCCCTGGCGATTGTAAAAGCCCACACAGTTGCGAAAGAGATTTCAACTCCGGCTTTGGTTATTGGATGTGATTCGACCTTTGAGTTTGAGGGTGAGTCTTTGGGTAAACCACTAACTGCGGAAAATGCAATCTCTCGTGCCAAGTTACTGCGTGGCAAATCAGGAGTACTTCATACCGGTCATTCGATTATCGACACTCAAAAACAGATCGAGATTACTGATATCGCATCAACTAAAGTTTTTTTCGCTGAGATGAGTGATAAAGAGATTGAAAGTTATGTGGCCACTGGTGAACCATTGAATGTGGCTGGCGGCTTTACTCTTGATGGGTTGAGCTCGCCCTTCATCTCACGAATTGAGGGCGAAGCCTCCAATGTCATTGGTCTTTCTTTGCCTTTAATCCGCAGCGCTGTTAACAAACTTGGTTACGAGTGGTTTGATTTGCTCTCATGACGTTATATGCCGCCTACGGTTCTAACCTTGATCCAAGACAGATGTTGCTGCGCGCACCTCATTCACCTCATCGCGGCACGGGTTGGCTACGGGGTTGGCGGCTCACTTTTGGCGGCGAGGAAATTGGCTGGGAGGGAGCGGTAGCCACGCTAGCTGAGGATCCATTCAGCAGCGTGTTTGTTTCAATTTATGACCTCACTACAGCAGATGAAAACGCTTTAGATGAGTGGGAGGGAGTAACCACAAATCTCTATCGCAAGATCAGGGTTAGAGTGGAAACTTTAGATGACTCCTCCCTTTGTTATGTTTATGTTTTGAACTCATTTGAGGGTGGAGCTCCGTCGAAGCGTTATTTGGAAATCATGTTGGCAGCTGCTCGTGAGGCTGGTGCCCCTGAAGATTATTTGTTGGAGTTATTGAAACGAGCAGCTCAGTAGTAAGTTTCCGCCATGGAAAATCAGCTTTCGCCAGATTTGGTTAAGCAAGTAGAAACATGGATTGCCGAAGATCCTGATCCAAATACCCGTGCACAACTTCAAGAACTATTGGCTACCAAAAATGAAGCTGAACTTAAATCATGTTTCGCAGGATTTCTTGAGTTTGGAACTGCAGGTTTACGTGGCGCACTCGGGCCTGGTCCATCTCGAATGAATCGTGCAGTTGTTACAAAGACTGCAGCTGGCCTTGCTAGCTACATGAAAAAACATGGCATGAACTCTGTGGTGATTGGCAGAGATGCCAGATATGGATCTGAAGATTTCACCCGTGACACCGCTGAGATCATGATGGGTGCAGGGTTTAAGGTTTATGTCTTACCGCGCCCGCTTCCAACGCCGGTTCTAGCCTTCGCAACTCGAAAACTCAATTGCGATGTTGGAATTATGGTGACCGCAAGTCACAATCCACCACAAGACAATGGGTACAAGGTTTATCTCGGTGGAACTGTTGATGGGGTTTTCTATGATGGCTCGCAGATTATTTCGCCCGCAGATGCGCAGATTTCCCAGGAGATTTCGCAGGTTACACCCCTGCCCTCACTAGCCAGGGCAAATGGATGGACAGTTTTAAGCGAAGATCATGTTGATGCTTATATTTCCGCCACCGCACAGTTGGCCAAGAACCCTGGAAATCTAAAGATTGTCTATACGGCGATGCACGGTGTTGGTACTGAAACCCTTACCAAAGTC
>JBEAXZ010000104.1:0-3791 GCA_041159565.1 Actinomycetota bacterium
GCAAATCAACAATTGTTGTGGCAGAAACTCGATTCTCTTTTGATAAACCGCTGCCATCTTTTACGACCAGTCCGGTGTGCTCAACGCCTAGAGCATCTAGAGCTAATTTGAAAGTGGTAGTTAAACCTTTGCCAGTTGTTTCATAACCAATTTCTCTGGCCGCATCCTTTGCCAGACGATCTGCCAATCTGTTATCGCTCCACAAGGTAACAAACTTAATCATCTCACTTACCGGAACCGAGGTCGCGCTAGCTACCTCATCAATCTCTAAAGCTTCCGCTTCGACCGCTGAAATCTTTTGAAAACTTACCTTTACTCCTTTGCGCTTTAAGTTGTCGGCAAGATCTGTGGTGTCCTTTTCAAATAAGCCGGAGTAGAGAATGGTGATTTTCTTCAAATTGCTAGTGTTGGCTTTGTTGACCAATCCGGGTAGAAATCTTTGCTTATTTTTCTTAGCAAAACTTAAATTGCTAGTTAGCCAGGGATCTAAAGTTCCCTTGATATAGAAAATGTCCGGAACTGGAGTTTTATGAATCGTAGTTATGTAACGCTTATCTGGGCCTAGAAAATAAAGCGCGGCAGTGCTTGATACCAACTTCAAAACCGAAGCCGGAATACGCAATGACTCTGGCTGATTTTGCGCCAAAACCGATTGATCTAGTGGATTAATCACTAACAATCCCGGTGAAGCCAACTGCTTGGCGGTCACATACTTTTCGATGGAGTGCAGCGCGTGGGCTGGAGATATAGCAAGTAAAGAGATCATGGTGGCTGCCACCAGCTTCTTTAACATGACAGACAGAGTAATAGTCATTTCTGAGATATGGCTTTAGGCTTTGGCTTATGCCGACTGGTTATGTTTATCACGAGATTTTTGGCTGGCACGACACCGGCAGCTTTGTTGGTGATATGCCTTCAGATCCGGGCGCAGGTCTACAGCCCTATATGAATTATGAGAACGCCGAAACCAAAAAGCGGATTCACGAGTTGATTGTGGTCTCAGGTTTGATTGACCATTTAACTCGAGTGCCGGCCCGCAAAGCTAGTGAGGCGGAGTTAGAAACAACCCACACTAAAGAACATATCGCTCGTATCAAAGCGGAATCAGCAACTCGTCTCGGCGGTGACGGTGGTGATCTAACAACCCCATTTGCTCGTGGTGGATATGAAATTGCCGCAATGGCTGCAGGTGGCGCCATAGAACTTTTTGATGCGGTACTAAATGGTCAAGTTGATAATGGTTATGCCTTAATCAGACCACCTGGACATCACGCTGTTCGTGAAACCGGCATGGGTTACTGCATTTTTTCTAATCTAGCGGTGGCAATCAATGCTGCTAAGAAAACTCACGGTCCAGATTTGAGAGTAGTTGTAGTTGATTGGGATGTGCATCATGGTAATGGCACAGAGGCGATTTTCTTAGATGATCCAAATGTTTTAACCATCTCGCTGCATCAAAACCGTTTGTACCCGCATCACACAGGTGATGTTGATGTGGTTGGTGTTGGTACCAACATAAACATTCCGCTTCCACCAGGAACTGGTCACGGTGGCTATTACTACGCCTTTGATGAGGTTGTTGTGCCGGCCATTAAGAAATTCCAGCCAGATATTGTCTGTGTCGCCTCAGGTTTTGATTCATCAGTGTTTGACCCACTGGGTCGAATGCTAATTACCGCAGAGGGTTACAAGGTCTTGACCCGCAAGTTAATGGATGTTGCAGCAGAGGTTTGTGGTGGCAAGTTAATGATGACCCATGAAGGTGGATACAACGCCACCTACGCACCGTTTTGTGGCTTATTTGTTTTGCAAGAGTTATCTGGTGTGACAAAACTTCCTGATCCATTTGCACATGGCAACGAGTATCCAGGACATGAGTTAAAGGCACATGAGCAAGCAATCATTGATGAAGCCAAAAAGTTGGTTGCAAAGTTATGAACCAACCACCAGCTGAAATCGGCCCTGGTGAGTTTTATCCCGTAGTTGGGGTTGGACCACATCCAAAACCTTGGCCGGTCGGCGAGCAATACGATCCAGAGCTTTTGGAAAACGGTGATCGACGCAATGTGCTGGATAAATACCGATACTGGAGCGTGGCCGCGATAGTCGCGGATTTAAATACCAAGCGTCATGCGCTGCGTATTGCAATTGAAAATTGGCAACATGATTTAAATATTGGCTCAATAGTGCGCACTGCAAATGCTTTCAATGTCTCTAGTGTTCACATTGTTGGAAAAAGAGATTGGAACCGTCGTGGTGCAATGGTGACCGATAAGTATTTGACGGTTATTCACCATCCCACCGTGGCTGAATTCAAAGCGTGGTGCGATGAAAATCAGGTAGCGATAATCGGTATTGATAATGTTGAGGTTTCTACCCCCATTGAGTCGGCAAAATTTCCTAAGGATTGTGTTTTGTTCCTGGGACAAGAAGGCGCTGGGATGTCTGATGAAGCGGTTGCGGTTTGTGAACAGGTTTTGGCGATTACCCAATATGGCTCAACAAGATCTATGAACGCTTCGGCGGCTGGGGCGATTGCGATGTATGCCTGGGCGATGCAGCATCTACATAAGTAATTGCTTAATCAATCCATCTGTAGCTTTTTCAACCATCCCCAGGACCTCTTCAAAGGCAGAATCAGGAAGTGAATAAGGATCTGGCACCTCTATTGAATCTGGATTAGTTGGATCAAACTGTCTTAGGAAGAAGATCTTTTGCTCCTCTTCATCACTAGTTACATAACGCAAAACCTCTTCATGATTATTGCGATCCATAACCAAAACTAAATCCGCACTGACCAACCTGGAGTAATTGAATTGAGAGGCGGTGTGATCGTATTTGTAACCGGCTTTCTCCCAAGTTCTTTTGGAAGGAGGGTTTGGCCCCTGACCAGCGTGCCAGTTGGAGGTACCAGCTGAATCAACAAAAATTTTTGGTCTTTCAATCTTGGTAGCTTTGTTATGAAGAACTGCGGCGGCCATTGGCGAGCGACAGATATTTCCCAAACACACCATGGTGATAATTAAGGAGTCGCGCTCTTTCAAAAAAGAGAGATCAGGCAGGCCCACCAATTAATCTTCTAATATCTCTGCGATCGCGGTTATGCGCCGCTCAATTTCACTGGCCTCTTCAGAGCGGCCCTGGGTATGCAAAATCTCAGCAATCCGACGCTCAATAGCCACGATGAACTCAAAATCCTTGGGGTCTGATTCGGCGGCGATATCTAACACCCGCTCCAAAGTATTCAAACCTTCATCTACCTCGCCAGATAAAACCTGCGCCTTACCAAGTTCGAAGGAGGCATAGGTCAATCTGCGGTGATCATGCGCGGTAGTAAAAACATCAACCGCTTTTTGCGCTGCAGCTAAAGCAGCCTCGGCATCGCCTAGCTCGGTATAGCAATGTGCAATCTTTTGATCGCAACGGGCTACATGAATTACCTCGCGAGCTGTTTTGAAATGACGGCGGGCTTCGTAAAATGCTTCTAGCGCCTCTTTGTATTTCTTTAACTCTCGGTACGCACATCCAATTAGATGGAAATCAGTAGCGGCACCAAGTTCGTTTCCATCAATTAGGTGCTCGCGTGCACATTCCTCCATGCAATCAATAGTGTTCTGGAACTCCTTCGAACTGAACCACCACTCACCTAATGTGCAAGCCAGCTCGAGTGCAATTGGAGATTTGTTTTCGCGTAACAGTTCAACCGCTTTGCTCATCGCGGTTGCAGCCTCTGTCATTCGCTTCAATTGATTTAAGTTGTAACCAATTGCAGAGTAAGCCTGTGCTAAACC
>JBEAXZ010000105.1:0-3784 GCA_041159565.1 Actinomycetota bacterium
AGGCTATTAATACCTTCGATCTCAACCTCTTAATGGGGGTTATCTTGTTCCTTTCAACATTGGCAATTTTGGCCAACTTAGTGGCAGATCTTTTGTACTCGGTGCTTGATCCTAGAATCCGCGTAGGAGCTGGTAAATAATGGCGCGTAATAAAAAAGAAGTAGAGATCGTAAATGAGGCAAATGAAAACGCCATTGCCAACAAGGAGACAGAGGGCTTAAGTCAGGGTCAGATTGTTTTCCGTAGATTCATCCGGCACCGCGCAGCGATGATCTCAGTGGTATTCCTTTTCACGCTGATTGCAATTGTCTACACCGCATTGGATTGGCGTATAGGTGATAAAGATGAACCGCTATTCACTATTCCTGGTTGGTGGAAATATGGCTTTGAAGACATGCCAGAGTTGCGATTCGAAGATTGCCCTGGCGGAACCGTCGGTTGCCCAAGCATTGATGCTGTTCCATTTTTAGATGGTGACGGAGTGTCTCTAGGGGAGCATCCATTTGGTCAGGATGACATCGGTCGTGATTACCTGGCTCTGGTTATGCGCGGAGCGCAGCGCTCGATTCTTGTTATGTTCATCATTGGAATTATCGCCGCAACTCTTGGAACAGTTATCGGTGCGATCGCCGGATACTTCCGTGGTTGGGTTGATGCGATCTTGATGAGATTGGTTGACTTTATTATCACTGTTCCGGTGATCATCATTGGTTCAGTTATTGGCTTCCACTTTGGTAACAAAGGAGCGGCATTCCTGGCTCTATTGCTTGGTTTATTTGCTTGGACTGGGTTATCACGTCTGGTAAGAGGTGAGTTTTTAACCTTGCGAGAGCGTGAGTTTGTTGACGCAGCCAGAGTCGCCGGGGCAAGCAATCGAAGAATTATCTTTAAGCACATTCTGCCAAACGCAGTTGGTGTGATTATCGTTTCCGTGACTTTGTTAATGTCTGGAGCGATCTTGCTAGAGACCGCACTTAGTTATTTGGGATTTGGTGTTGTGGCACCGGATGTCTCGTTAGGACTATTGATTTCAACCTATCAAGATGCCTTCACAACTCGTCCTTGGCTGTTTTGGTACCCAGGATTATTCATTATCGCAATCGCCTTATGTATCAACTTCATTGGTGATGGCCTAAGAGATGCCTTTGATCCACGTCAGCGTCGTCGCTTGAGTCGTAAGGACAAAGCAAATGCCCGACAGGGAAAAAGTCGCGCTGAGGTTGCCTAACTATGCATAACTTGAGCAAGAACGGCCAGTATGGTCAAAGCCAGAAAAAGGCTGATGCCATTGAAGTTCCAGCTGGAGTTGTAACTGACTCTTCCTTGACCTTCAAATCTTTTAAATTGATCAAATCGGGTTCGAGCGATTGCGGTGGCAGCTCCAGAGCTAGTGCGAGGACTCTCTCCGGCTCTGATAATCCCACTATCTCCAACTCTCATTCCCTTAATCTCGTTGGGATGCACGGTTCGACTGTGATAGCGACCCGGGGCTTGAGCCGCGAAGGCATGAATCTTTTCTCTGGTACCGCTATGAATGACATACATGGTGTAACGGGCATCAATCTCCTCGACCTCATGCCAGCCAACCGTAAAGCTTTGCAGGGGATTGATAATCATCAAGCCTTCATCAAAGAAGATGACCTTCGGATGCACAAAAATCAGATAGAAAATTGCACAGAAAACCAAACCCCATGCAATAGCGCTGATGGAGTTAATGAATCCATAATCCATGATGTTAATGGAGACCAGGGCGCTAGCCGCAAAAAAAGCCGAGAGGGACATGAAGATTCCACTTTTGGGTCGGAAGATTTCAATGTTGGTCATCACGTAATCCTCTCATGTACAGAAAGAAGGGCTGCATAAATGTCCGAACCAGTTCTTCAAGTCCGTAACTTTACAGTTGAATTTTGGGTAGATGGTGTCTGGTATCCAGCCGCTATCGATATGAACTTTGATGTCCAAGCTGGAAAGACATTAGCTATTGTCGGTGAGTCCGGTTCCGGTAAGTCGACTACGGCCATGGGCATTATGAATTTATTGGCTTCAAATGCGCGCACCTCAGGCAGCGTTAAGGTCAAAGGTCAGGAAATGCTGGGCGCCTCAAAGGCTGCGTTGCGCAAAGCCCGCGGCAAAGAGGTTGCCTACATCTTCCAAGAGCCGATGACCGCTTTGAACCCGGTTTACACAATTGGATTTCAGATTGTAGAAACTCTACGGACCCATTTTGATATTGGTCCAAAGCAAGCAAGAGAGAGGGCCATCGAGCTAATTGCGATGGTCGAAATTCCAGATCCAGAGCGTTCCTTTGACAAGTACCCGCACCAATTGTCAGGTGGTCAACGTCAGCGCGCCATGATCGCCCAATCATTGGCCTGCGATCCTGGCTTATTGATTGCTGATGAACCAACTACAGCCCTTGATGTAACCATCCAAGCCGAAATCTTGGATTTGATGCGTGGACTACGCACCAAGTTGAACTCTGCAATTCTTTTGATTACCCATGACATGGGCGTGGTTGCTGATATGGCTGATGACATTTTGGTTATGAAGGATGGCCACACCGTCGAGCATGGCAGTGCAGATCAAATCTTTAATCGTCCACAACATCCTTATTCCAAGGAGTTGTTGGCGGCTGTTCCAAAACTAGGCTCATCGGTAAAGCGAACTCTCAATGCAGATGCTCGCAAGCAGATGCCGGTTATGAAGATGGAGAATGTAACTATCGCTTATCCAAAGCGTGGTCGTGTTCCTGAGTTCGTAGCGGTTCGTGATTTCAATCTAGAAATCTTCCCAGGCGAAATTGTTGGCCTGGTAGGAGAGTCCGGTTCTGGAAAGACCACTGTAGGTCGTGCCGCAATTGGTTTGCTTCCGATTAAATCCGGAAAATTAGAGATCATGGGCAATGACATCAGTAATGCGACCTGGAAAGAGCTCTTCCCAATTCGTCGCCACACCGGAATTGTTTTCCAGGATCCAGCATCATCGCTAAATCCTCGTCTGCCAATCGGTGAGTCAATTGGCGAGCCAATTCTTTTGGCAGGCTTGGCAAAGGGCGATGAGTTGAACCGCAAGGTTGAGGATTTACTCGAGCAGGTTGAGTTGCCACGTTCCTATCGCAACCGTTTCCCGCATGAGTTGTCAGGTGGTCAGCGTCAACGTGTAGGTATCGCCCGCGCTTTGGCTTTGACCCCGGATTTATTGATCGCTGATGAGCCAACCTCAGCACTTGATGTATCGGTGCAGGCCCGCTTCCTAGAGTTGTTGCTAGAGCTACAAGACAAGTTGAAGTTTGCTTGCTTGTTCATCAGTCATGACTTGGCGGTTGTCGACATCCTCTCTCACCGTATTGCGGTTATGCAAAATGGTTTACTGGTCGAAGAGGGCGATCGAGATGACATCTTGAAGCGTGCTAAGCATGAGTACACCCGCAAGCTAATTGCAGCGGTACCTGTGCCAGATCCAGAGGAGCAGCGCAAGCGTCGCGAAGCTCGTCTGGCCAGCAAGTAGTTAATTAACTTTAACTACCAGATTCTTACCTGTTGCTCCGCATCCATATAAAGCTCATCGCCGGGCTTTACTCCAAATGCTTTGTGGAACTCAGATAGATTTTTCAAAATCTGGTTGCAACGAAACTCCCCTGGAGAGTGCGGATCGGTAGCCAAACGCACCTTCATCGCCTCAGATCTAATCTTGGAGCGCCAGATTTGGGCATAGCCCAGGAAGAATCTCTGATCTCCAGTAAATCCATCGATCACTGGCGCCTCTTTGCCACTCAAGGCAATTT
>JBEAXZ010000106.1:0-3769 GCA_041159565.1 Actinomycetota bacterium
AGTTGAAACAATCGCGTTGTACTCAGTATTTAGATAAGGAGTGAACTTAACTGAGATGCCAGGATTCTTAGCTTCAAAAAGCTTGATCTGGCTCTCATAGAACGCCTTATCTTCGGTGCGCCAACTCCAGAATGTTAATTCTGTGTCAGCTGAAGCTACAGAAGCTCCAGGTGCAACCACGGTAGCTGCCGCAAAAAGTGCTGCGACGAGACCGCGGAAACGTTTGATATTCACTTAATTTCCTCCTCGAGGGCGGTAGGTGTGGTTCTTTCCGGAGCGGATTGATACAGCTGCTCTTGAAAGATCTAGAGCGGACTTTGTACCACTCCAGTTTCTCTGCGCCAATGCGACGCAGAGACAGTCAACCACCGTTAATTGCGCAATGCGCGATGCCGTCGCACCGCTGCGGAAGGTGGTTTCCCGCGCGGCGGTATGAATTACATAATCTGCTAAGGACACTGCTGGACTTCTCATCGCGTTAGTTATCAGAACGATAGTTACGCCTCGTTCTTTAAACTCTCTCATCGCATCAACGGTGTCTACCGTGGTACCGGAATGGGTGATTGCGACAAAGACATCACCTTTCTCCAGAACCGCAATTGAGGTCATAGCTGAATGAAAATCAGTCCAAGCAATTGCTCGCTTTGAAAGTCGGTTTAGTTTTGATTGAAAGTCCATGGCCACAAAACCACTGGAAACCAAACCAAAGAGACCAATCATTTTAGCTTTTTCAAATATTTCAATTACTTTCTTAAAGGTTGCAATATCGATTTTCTCTGCGGTTGATTCGATAGCTCTAGCATCTGAGTAAGTTACTTTTTCAATGATGTCACTCAGAGAATCTGTAGGGGTAATGCCGCCATCTAGAAACTCTGTATCAAATTGCTTTGCACTTTTCCAAGAAAGATCTCCGACAAGTGCCATTTTGAACTCGGGATACCCTCGAAAGCCTAATGTCTTACTAAATCTGACAACAGAGGAGACTGAGGTTTTACTATGTGTAGCAAGCTGTGTGATATTCATAGTTGATGTGCGAGTCGGATCTTTAAGAATTGAATTTGCAATCGCGGTTTCGCTCGCGTGAAAGCTGCCTAACTGACTCTGAATTAACTCCAGAACATTGGAGTGCGGGGTATGTGCAACAACAGAAAGCTGTTTTGCCATAATCTCCCCCGTGAAAAATCCTTTCAGCAAATGCTGAACTTGGTGAAAATTATCGCCTTCCCCGCCTTAGGTCAAGGCTTATTGCTGTGGTTTTATCGCCTCTCGAACCCGAGAGTTGGCTGAGGCCAATGCTGAAATGGCCTCGGTAGGGGTGACTTGTAACAACAACATAACAATTGCAACCTTCACCTGATTGTTTGCAGCCTGCAGTGCCTCTTCAGCCCGCTTTGCATCTACCTGAGTTGCCGCTTGAATAATCCTGATTGCTCGATCTCTCAGCTTTACATTGGTAACCTGGAGATCCACCATCAGATTCCCAAAAGTCTTTCCTAGATTGATCATGGTTACAGTTGAAATCATATTTAAAACTAATTTTTGAGCGGTACCAGCTTTCATTCTGGTTGAACCAGCAAGAATCTCCGAGCCAGAGTCAATCTCAATTGCAACATCTGCGTATTTGGACATCTCAGAGTTTGGATTGCATGTCAATGCTACAGATAACGCTCCAATACTTTTGGCAAACTCCATTGCGCCAATGGCATAAGGGGTTCTTCCGCTCGCCGCGATGCCGACTACCGTATCTAATTTGGATAGTTTCAACTCCTGCAACTCTGATAGTGCGCCATCTCGATTGTCTTCAGCTCCCTCAATTCCCTTTCTTAGAGCGGCATCGCCGCCAGCGATTAATCCAATTACAACACCCTCAGGAATTGAAAAGGTAGGAATGCATTCAGATGCATCTAAAACACCCAAGCGACCTGAGGTGCCTGCACCTACATAAATTAATCTGCCGCCCTGTGACATTCGCTTTGTAATTTCCAAAATTGCTTGCTCTATCTGTGGCAGCACCTTCCCCACAGAAAGTGAGACGCCGTGATCATTTTCATTTATCAGCTTTAACAACTCTGAGGTGGTTAAGAAATCTATCTGCGAATAGCGCGGATCGATGGTTTCGGTTTTGAGCTGACCTAGGTTCTCTTTTTGGCTTTCAGTCATGATGTCTAACCCTAGTAACCTTTGCCTATGGAAACCAAGTATTTGTTGGCTGGAATCGGAATTTCCTTGGTTTTCATCTATGCCATTGGCTCCGGAGTATGGGTCTCGACATCACCAGGCTGGTACTCCACTTTGGTGCGACCACCTTGGCAGCCTCCGGATTTTGTCTTTGGAATTATCTGGCCCTACAACTTTGTGATGTTGGGCATCGCGGCATTTAATGTTGCCCAATCCCTTAATCGAAATCAAACCATAATCTGGTTGAGCTTCTTTGCCGCCAGTGTTGCGGCGGCCTTAACCTGGGCTTATCAATTTTATGTGCCACACAACCTTTCAATTGCGGCGATTGCTTTGGTCGTAGCTGCCTCGTTAACTATTCCTGTTTTATATCTAACCTTCAAAGCATCCTTACTAATTGGAGCTTTACTTTTGCCATATCAAATCTGGGTAATCATCGCCAGCACATTAGCCTGGGGCTACTCCACTAGAAATTAACGGTCTTTATCAAGTTTTGTAACTGAAACGATGCCCGCAGAAGCGATTAAAGCTGATAGTCCTACAAACACAGAACCACTACCAAATGGTGCCGCCAAAGCTCCGGCGCCAAGTGGAACTAGGAATTGACCAAATCTATTTCCAAATAATCTAATTGAAATCGCCATCGCGCGCTCTTCAATCGGAGATTTTTTTGAAACGATCGACATCGTCAGCGGCTGTCCCATTCCCAAGAGAAAGCCAATCATCGCCATAGCTGCGCCCAGCGCTAATGAGGAGGTTGCATAGACTGATAAGAACAAAAGGAATGCTGAAATTAAGATGCTGTAATTCATAACACGGGCACTGCCAAATCGCGCCGTAGATCTTCCTAAGAAGAATCGGGAAATCATCGCAGCACCAGATCTAATTGAAAGTATCGCGCCAATAACTACCGGACTAATCCCGTATTCCGTGCCTACCAAGGGCAAAATCACTACTAAAACATCATTTGTTGAGGCCACCGCCAATGAGGTCCAAATCGCTGGCTTAATACCGGGACGCTTAATTACCGTTCGCGCTTTGATGGAGCCGGCCGCATCACGCTCGGCTTTACTTTTTACTTCATGTAGTCCTCGATAAATTAAAAATGGAATTAGCGATAGGGCAGCTAGTATCGCGGCAAATACAAAAGCAGATGTTGATGATTTTGGAAGTACTCCTGATGATCCGGCGATCAAACCACCGAATATTGGGCCAAGGGTATGTCCGAGCGAGGTTGAAAAAGAAAAGTAACCAAAGTTGTGATCCTGTAACTCAACTGGACTTCGGCTTGCCACCATAGCTTGGCTGGCTGCAACATTTGCTAAATGTGCAACGCCTGCCACTGAAGTGGCAACTGCTATTGCAATTACATCATTCAAAAATGCGAAGGATATTCCCAGCAGGATAAATGAAACTGAACCAGCAATTAATAATGGGACCTCTCCTAAGCGACCGACCCAACGTCCCATTGGTACCGCAACTATTAATGGTAGTAACGCATAAATGGATGCAATTAATCCGATCTCAAAACCCGATGCTCCGTTTTCAATAGCCCGATAGGTAATCATCGGACGCATTACATAGATACTCG
>JBEAXZ010000107.1:0-3751 GCA_041159565.1 Actinomycetota bacterium
GTGGCGGATTTGATAGCTCGGTAGAGCCAAGAGCTGGCGAGTTTCACCTCAAATCTGGAACCACAACCATGTTGGCTAGTTTTGTCTCCGAACCGATTAATTCCATTCTTACCAAACTAGAGAAGTTAAATTTTGCGCGCAATGTTATTGGAGTTCATTTAGAGGGCCCATACATTTCTCATGCTCATTGCGGCGCACACAAACCAGAGTATTTAACAACCCCCGCGAAGAGTGATTTAGAAAAGTTGGTCGCAACTAAGAAGGTCAAGCACATAACAATCGCTCCAGAAATTGATGGTGCCCTTGATGCAATCTCATACCTTTCTCAAAATGGCGTGTTAGTTGCAATTGGTCACAGCGCTGCAGACTCTGTAGTGGTAAGTAAAGCAATTGATAATGGAGCGAAAATTGTGACCCATCTTTACAATGGCATGAAGAAAGATTACGCAGATAAATCAACGCTGGTAGGCAGTGTTTTACATGATACAAATCTTGGTTTGGAGTTAATTCTTGACGGAGTGCATGTACCGTTTAATGTAATCAAGGATTTTCTTGGAGTTGCGAGCTCTAGAATTATTGGCATAACTGATGCAGCGCCATTTGCGGGACAACCAGATGGTGAATACAAATTAGGAGAGCTACCGGTTCTCGTAGTTGATCAGGTTGCGCGCTTGAAAAATGGTGGCGCACTTGCAGGTAGCACTTTAACTATGGATAAAGCTTTCGCTACCGCGATAAATCTGCTGGGCATGAACCCGGTTGATGCGGTGCAGATGTACTGCACCCGACCTGCTACATATCTAGAAGCTACAGATGTCGGCGATATTGCCGTAGGCAAGAAGGCCAACTTCCTAGTTATGAATGAGGATTGGCAGCTAAAGCAGGTTTACTTTGAAGGAACGCTAGTTTCCTAGACGCTTTAAATCATCACCAGATACGCGATAAACCGTCCACTCATCCATTGCTACCGCACCAAGGCTGCGATAAAACTCGATGGCTGGAGAGTTCCAATCCAACACCCACCATTGAAATCTGCCATAGCCCTTTTCATTACACACCCTAGCTAAATGCTGCAGTAAAGCTTTGCCATATCCCTGGCCGCGATGCTCCGGCTTAACAAACAAATCCTCTAGATAAATTCCATGCTTACCCTGCCAGGTAGAGTAATTCAAAAACCAGATTGCCATTCCAGCAATATCTCCATCTACCTCTACAAAATCACAAAACACCTTTGGGTTCTCGGCAAAAACCGTTTCGATAATCTCTTTTTCAGTTGCATCCACCTCGTGCGGTGCCTTTTCATACAAAGCCAGATCATGAATTAGTTGCAAGATGATTCCTGCTTCATCTTTACGCGCTGGACGAATAATCATGAACGCTCCTCCATAATGGAATTTCCACCATCGACAACAACTGCTTGACCTGTAATGTAAGAGGCTTCATCGGTAGCTAGCCAGCAAACCAAAGCTGCTATCTCTTCTGGTGTTCCACCTCGACCCATCGGAACTGATGCTCCATTTGCTTTCTCTGCATCGGAGATAGATTCCGTAGCAATCCAGCCCGGTAGTACCGAGTTACAAGTAATTCCATTCTTTGCTTCATCTAATGCAATTGCTTTGGTAAGTCCCACCATTCCAGCCTTTGCCGCTGCATAGACTGGCTGGTTCTTCATAGCCATAACCGCACCGGTAACACTACTAACCATAATGATGCGACCATTTCTAGCAGCACGCAGTTTTGGTAACCCATGCTTTGTAACCAAGAAAGTTAAATCTAGATTGCGTGCCACTCCTTGACGCCAACCGTCTAGTGAAACATTTGATAAATCAGTCGCCTCATCTGCAGCAGCAGGGTCGCTAACGCTGGTCATTCCAGCGTTATTTACCAAGATATCCAAGGCGGGGATTTTTGATAGTAGCTCTGCGACCTCTGTTTCATTGGTTAAATCCGCCGTATACGCGGCTACTCCAATCTCACTGCCGCGTTGCAGGACCCGTTCACTACTTGAGGTAATTACAACCTGTGCCCCCAATTCTTGTAATGCTTTCGCGCAGGCGATGCCAATACCGTTTGCTGAACCAGCTCCAGTTACCAGCGCAACTTTTCCTTTGAGGGAGAACACGGCAGACACTTTAGTGATTACCGCTCTAGAATCGCCATAGTTCATCGCTCAGGCCATCGTTCATCGTCAAGAATGGGGGGGAAATATGTTTACTTGGGGAGTATCAACCTCTGCCTATCAAATTGAGGGGGCAGCAAATGAAGGCGGTCGCGGAGCATCGATTTGGGACACCTTTTCTCGCATCCCAGGAGCGGTTGCAAATGCAGACAATGGTGATGTGGCGTGCGATCACTATCATCGTTATGAAGAAGATTTGGATTTAATGAAATGGTTGGGTGTTGATGCTTACCATTTTTCAATTGCTTGGCCCCGCGTAATTCCGACCGCAAAAGGTGCTTTAAATAAAACTGGATTAGATTTTTATGATCGATTAATTGATGGTGCTCTCGAACGAGGTATAACCCCTTGGCCAACTTTGTATCACTGGGATTTACCTCAAGCGGCGCAGGATTTGGGTGGCTGGAACAACCGGGATTGTGCTTACTGGTTTGCAGAGTATGCCCATGCCATGGCGGAGAAATTTGGGGATCGAGTTAAAAACTGGATCACAATTAACGAGCCATTTTGCAGCGCATGGTTAGGACATTTGATGGGCGTGATGGCGCCAGGCATTAAAGATCTACAAACTGGCATAAATGCAACTCACCACTTGCTGTTAGGACATGGGCTAGCGGTTGATGCTTTGCGCCAAGTTTCTTCAGATTTCAAAGTAGGAATAACACTTAACTTCACGCCTGCGATTGCCCTAGGCGATTCAGCGGAGGATTTGTTAGCTATTCAATACGCCGATGGTTTTGATAACCGATGGTTTGCAGATCCGGTTTTCAAAGCAAGTTATCCAAAGGATATTGTTGAAGCATTCGGTAAAGAGGTTCCGATTCACGCTGGTGACATGGAGATAATCTCTAGGCCAGTTGATTTCTTGGGACTGAACTACTACTTCCGCCAAACCGTTCAATATGACGCACAGGCCAAGCCGTTGCCCTACAAAATCATTAACCCGCCAGGAGTGGAGCGCACTGGTATGGGTTGGGAGGTTCACGCCGAAACCTTTACTAAATTACTAAAACATATGCATAAAGAGTATGGAATCAAGGAGTTTTTTATTACCGAGAATGGATCGGCTTGGGATGATGTTGTTGTCAATGGAAAGGTTGATGATACCAATCGAGTTAGCTATCTCGAGCGTCACTTAGATGCCATGTTCAAAGCAAAGGCCGAAGGTGTGCCGATAAGTGGTTACTTTGCCTGGAGTTTGATTGACAATTTTGAGTGGGCTTACGGATATGAAAAACGTTTCGGTTTGATTTATGTTGATTACCAAACTCAAAAGCGGATTCCAAAATCCAGCGCCTATTACTACAAGGAGAGAATTAAAAACTCTTAGCGCCCGAAGTCATCCTCGACCCGCTCGATATCATCTTCACCGAAATAAGTTCCAGTCTGTACCTCTACAAAGATCACATCATCATTGCCAATGTTATGAATGCGATGTAGAACGCCAATTCCAAAATCAACGGAGTCGCCAGGACCCATCTTCGAAATCTCGCCATTAATTGTTACCTCGGCGGTGCCCGCAACTATGAACCAGTGCTCGGCCCGCTTTGCATGACGTTGGTAAGACAAACG
>JBEAXZ010000108.1:0-3750 GCA_041159565.1 Actinomycetota bacterium
TAATAAAACTTAAAGTTTGGCCCGTCAAATACTGGCGGGCCATTCTTATTTACGGCACTCTGTACCCATGAAGTTTGGCCGCGCGATAGCCGCAACACTTTCAATAGCCTTACTCTCATCAACTCCTGCGTTTAGCGCCGTAAAGGCCGGTGCTACCTGTAAGAAGATTGGCACAATCAAGGTCTCTAAAGGCAAGACCTATACCTGTATCAAATCCGGAAAGAGGTTGGTCTGGAATAAAGGTGTTGCAATCAAGACCGCTGCGCCAGCTCCTACTCCTACTCCTTCGCCAATCCCAACCTCCTCTTATCCAGAGGAACCCAAGTCGCTGTTAGATATTAAGAGTTATGAACAAATCACTTACTGGGCGTGGAAAAAGTCCTCAGACAAAATAGCCAATAGTGAGAGCAAGATTAATGAAGTTGAGATTTTAATTGGACCAAACTCTGGAATCCTTAACAAAGATCCGCTTTTTGCCACCAAACTAACATCCAGACTATTTTCGGGATATGCGCAACCGACAAAATTAACTTTTTTGAGTTATTCATACAGTGATATCGACTGGGCGCAAAATCAGATAGAGATGTTCTTAGATGACAAAACCCTTTTGGAAATTTTACAGGCACCAAATCGTGGCGGCAGAGATAATGCTCGAGGGACATGTCCTAGTGTTGAACGTTGTCACAGCTCACAACCTTTCACTAATAGAGCTGGAAAATCATTGGTTATTGCAGGCTTCACACCATCTCGCCTAACTAATGAAGGTGAGACAAAGGGGGAATTGCAAGCGCATGAATTCACTCATGTGATACAGCAACACCAATTTATTGCTTCACCTAGAGAGCTAGAAGGATTGGCGTCAATAAAACAATTTGCTCCATGGTGGCTAGTTGAAGGAGGAGCTGATTTTGGAGGCTTCGCAGCCATGAATCACACTAGATATGAAAGCTACCAGGGCGCAAGAATGAGAGATGTTTTAAGAACTCCAAAGCAATCCTCAGAATGGTTTGTTAAATTCATTAATCCAGACAGCAATCAGTATTGGATTCAGTTTGATTCAAGTGGTGAGATCTACAACGTTGGATTTATGATCACAGAAATATTTGCCGCACTAAAAGGTCCGGATTCGCAGATAGAACTTTTTAGATTAATTGCCAACGGTAAAACTATGGACGAAGCTTTCGAGACAATCTTTGGTATGCCCTGGAAAACAGCTGTGCCATTGATTGCGAAACTAATTTCGGATGAGCGCGCCAAGTACTGAACAACCCACGCAAAATCTCAAATTTTGAGAATTTGAAATAAATCTTTACCCACAACCTCACGAGGCTCTCACCTGCGTATTTCCTGGGATTCTCGGAGTTACCCACAATTCATCCACACACTCCACACAGAAAAAGGGGTGGTTACCCACAGAAAGTAGGGCTCTACCCACACCCCTGCGCACAGCGAAAACTCACCCATTAGGCGATGTCAGTGCTGAGTAACAAGATACGCACATGAGTCTGGCAGAGGTTCCTAATTACGACGATCGTCGTTCTGCCACACCAGAATTTGATCGCACACCACCACAGGATTTAGTTGCCGAACAATCAGTTCTCGGCGGTATGTTGTTATCTAAAGATGCGATTGGTGAAGTCGTTGAAGTAATCCGTCACCGCGATTTTTATCGCCCCGCACACGAATTAATCTTTGATGTAATCGTAGATTTATATGGACGTGGTGAACCTGCAGATGCGGTTACTGTCGCTGCAGAATTAACAAAACGTGGTGAGATTGCACGTGCAGGTGGCGCGCCATATCTACACACTTTGATTTCTGCTGTTCCTACCGCAGCAAATGCTTCTTACTACGCAAAGATTGTTCGCGAACGTGCAATTGCAAGACGTCTTGTTGAAGCCGGCACAAAAATTGTCCAGCTTGGTTATGCCGCTGAAGGTGATGTTGACGGCATCGTTGATATGGCGGAGCAAGAGGTTTATCAGGTAACTGAACGTCGTGCTGGTGAAGATTTCGTCCAACTCAACTCACTAATTCCTGCAGCACTTGATCAAATCGAAAAGATGCAATCAGGTGACATTGCAGAGGGTGTTAAAACCGGTTTTAAAGATTTAGATGTACTCACCAATGGTTTCCATCCTGGCAACATGATTGTTATCGCTGCTCGTCCTGCGGTTGGTAAATCAACTCTTGGTTTGGATATTGCACGTCACGCCGCAATTCACAATGGTGATTGCTCCGTTATTTTCTCGCTAGAAATGAGCCGCTCTGAAATCACAATGCGTATGCTCTCTGCAGAGGCACGCGTTGCCCTCAACAACATCCGTTCTGGAACTCTGAGTGATGAAGAGTGGAGCCGTTTGGCCCGCCGCATGGGCGAAGTAAGCGAAGCCCCTTTATTTATTGATGATTCTCCAAACCTTTCCATGATGGAGATTCGCGCTAAAGCCCGCCGTTTGAAGCAGCGCCATGATCTAAAACTTGTGGTTATCGATTACTTGCAGCTGATGACATCAGGCAAACGGGTCGAAAACCGTCAGCAAGAGGTCTCCGAGTTCTCTCGTCAATTAAAGCTATTAGCAAAAGAATTAAATGTTCCAGTTATCGCTATCTCACAGCTAAACCGTTCTCCAGAGCAGCGCTCTGATAAAAAGCCGATGCTCTCAGATCTTCGTGAATCAGGTTCTATCGAGCAGGATGCTGACGTAGTTATCTTGTTGCACCGTGATGATATGTATGACTCTCAAAACCGCTCTGGTGAAGCCGACCTAATTGTTGCTAAGCACCGTAACGGACCAACCCGCACCATTACCGTGGCCTCACTTCTACACTTTGCAAAGTTTGGCGATATCGCACCGAAGTACAACGCTCCAGAGAAGTTTGTTAAAGATAATTAAATTATCTTTTGTAGCTTTCCACTCTTAACATCAAAAATCGCTCCAACAACCTCTAAATCTTTTGGCAGTAAGGGATAGGTTTGAATTCTCAAGACATCTTTCTCTAAAGCAGCTTTCTGATCAGTAACAGTTCTAATCTCAATGGATCGAGTATCAACACCTGAGACATCAAGGATTGCTTGGTGTACCTGCTCCTCGGTTCCACTAGCCATTTTGCAATCAGTATGTGGCATAACCAAAACTCGTTTTACATTTAATAAGTGGGCAGCAAGAATCAAAGTACGAAGTACGTCATCAGTTACACGCGCCCCAGCGTTACGCAAAATCTTGGCATCTCCTGGTTTCATTCCTACAACACTCAGAGGATCAATTCGTGAATCCATGCAGGTAACAATCGCCAGTTCTTTGGCTGCTCGACCGGTTAGATCGCTGGATTTGAAGGAGTTGGCGTACTCTGCATTGGCGTTAAATATCGCCTCGAACTCTTTACTCAATGTGCACCAGCCTTTGATCGCGCTTTATCGGCGATAAAGATACCCACTATTACGACCACACACCCCACCAATTGAATGCCATTTAAGCTTTCACTCAGCCACCACCAAGCGAATACTCCGGCTAATACAGGTTCGATCATGCCAAACACCGATGCGTTGGCGGCAGAAAGTAATTTCAACCCGCTAACCACAAATAGATATGGCGCAATGGTGCCCATAACAACGATCCAGAGAATCAAAACCCATCCCGGCAAGGTGTACTCGTTAAACCTACCCAACAACTCCATATCTTTGGTAAATACCTCGGTGGGGTAGTTCCAGACCGGCAAGACAAAGAACAGCATTGCGCTAGCTACTCC
>JBEAXZ010000109.1:0-3746 GCA_041159565.1 Actinomycetota bacterium
ACCGTAAGGAGTTGGCCAATATTGGTTGGCAAAACAATAATTCCATCTATGGGCAACCACAGAATTTGAATTCCAAAATACAACAAAATGGCAGCTGCCAATCCTTGTCCCGCTAATTTAGTAACCGCATCCAACTCAAAACGATCATCAAGCATTCCGATTAACAGTACGAAAGTGGCCGCTAGGAAAATCCCAAGAAGTTCTCGGCTATATGCCTTACCAACCAACTCTAGATTTTCGACAATCAAAAGGGTTAAGCCCATCGCTAACCACATCGCTACCCCGCCCCATCGGGCTGTAGTTTCGGTGTGAACATCTCGCTCACGCACTTTTGCAACCGCATTTTGTCTCAATGCAAAGCTGCGTACGAGCGGAGTTAACATATAAGTTAAAACTGCAGCGATTAAAAGGGTAAGTAAGTACTCGCGCATTACCGTGGATAAACCGGGAACTTCGCGGTCAACGCGTAAACCTCTTGGCGAATTGAATTTGCTTTCGCATCATCATCGCCTTCTTTAATTGCACGTGCAATTAAGTTGGCAATTTCTGACATCTCTGGCAATCCCATTCCCTGGGTGGTTGTCGCCGGTGTTCCAACGCGAATTCCGCTGGTGACCGCAGGGGTTTCCGGATCATATGGAATAGCGTTCTTATTTAGCGAGATTCCAGCTTTTCCACATCTCTCATCGGCAACCTTGCCATTTACTCCAGAAGAACGGATATCAATCAAAGCCAAGTGGGTTTCTGTGCCACCAGAGACCGCACGCATGCCCTCTTTCTCAAGAGCTGCGGCGAGAGCTTTGGCGTTTTCAATAACCTTCTTCGCATAACTTTGATACTCAGGTGTAGCGCATTCCTTAAGAGCGACCGCTTTTCCAGCTACCGCGCTCATGATTGGACCACCTTGCATGCCTGGAAACACCGCTTTATCAACCGCAGCTGCGTGCTCGGCTTTAGAGAGAATCATTCCTCCGCGCGGACCACGTAAAACTTTATGGGTAGTAAATGAAACAACATCTGCGTAAGGAACGGGAGAAGGAATCGCCTTTCCAGCGACTAAGCCAATGAAGTGAGCGGCATCAACCCACATAATTGCGCCAACCTCATCGCAGATTTCACGGATTCTTTTGAATTCAATCAGGCTTGGATAAGCGGTAGCGCCAGAACAAATCATCTTTGGTTTGACCCGGAGTGCGGTATCTCGCAATTCATCGTAATCAATCAACTCGTTGTCTTTTCTAACCCCGTATGACTCAACGTTAAACCACTTACCGGAGAAATTGACCTTTGAACCATGAGTTAAGTGGCCACCATGTGGCAACGACATTGCCAGAACCGTGTCACCGGGTTTAGTAAATGCTTGATAAACCGCGATGTTAGCGCTGGCGCCAGAGTGTGGTTGGAGATTGGCGTGTTCAGCGCCAAACAACTCCTTTGCCCGATCAATTCCAATTACCTCGACCTTGTCCACCTCTTCGCAGCCACCGTAATAACGACGACCTGGATAACCTTCGGCATATTTATTTGAAAGTGTGGAACCAAGTGTTGCCAAAACCGCAGGTGAGGTGAAGTTTTCGCTGGCGATTAACTGCAAACTCTTTCGTTGTCTATCCAACTCAGATAAAACAACTGCAGCAATCTCTGGATCTTGTTTTTGTAATTGAGTGAAATCAGGACCAAAGAAGCTCTCAGACATAGTTGAAATCCTAGGCGGGAACCGCAATGTTTGGGGTTATCGCTCTCAATTCGGCGAGTGATATTGCTCCTGTTCGGCGCAAAATCAGGCCATCATCTTTTGCTGAGAGCACCGTGGTGGCAGCCCCTTCTGGCAACTCTCCAGCATCAAACAAAGCTGCGTAATCCCCATCTAAAGCTGGGAAAAATGTGGATTTTCTCGGAGCTGGTCGGCCAGAGAGGGCCGCAGCACCTATCGCAAGTGGTCCTGATGCCAAAGCAACCTCACGCAAAAAATCTGCGGCTGGAACGCGAATAGCGATTTCATCCAAGGTTCTTTCATCCCCCAAATTCCAAACCAATCCCTGCGCGGGCGGAAGGTTTACTGTTAATAAACCAGGCCAAAACTTTTCGCATACTGCATTTACAGTTTCGCCAAACTCTCTAGTGATTCCTTTTACTGTTTTTATATCTCCGACTATTACCTGGGCCGCAACACCACGGGCATCCTGGCGTAACAAATGGAGTTTTTTTACGGCTGCATGATTGAAGGCGTCGGCGACAAAAACATAAGCATGTTCTAATGGCGCAATCAATAACTTTCCATCTCGCAGCGCTGCAACAGCCCGTTCAATCAACTCCTTATAATCCACTTCGCTATCGAGCAGTGAATATCTCTCAGCCATCACCGCTCCTTTCTGCGTGCTGTAATCCAACGTGGTCTGTTGTTTAAATCAGTGTAGTGAGAAATCTCAGAATAATCTTCACTAAGTTTTTGCTCAAGTGCCGAACTCTGATTCTCGAAATGTTCCATAATTAGCAAACCCCCACCCTTTAACAATCGAGTAGCGGCAGCGATAAATTGAAGTGGGACCTGCATGCCATTCACGGAACCGCCAAATAAAGCCTCATGAGGTTCATTTTGCTTGACAAGATCCGGCAGAACTGTCTCATTCGGAATATAGGGAGGATTGGCTACAACAATGTTGCACTTAACGCCTTGTAGTGCATTTAAGACGTCATCATGAATAACCCGAACATCAACCTCATGCCGAGAAATGTTTTTCTTTAACCATTCAACCGCTGATGCGGATTTCTCCACCGCAACAATATGAACCGGCATTTTGCGCTGCGCTGCTTCATGAGCTATTGAAATCGCTATTGCACCGCTACCCGCACCCAAATCGACGATGCTCACATCAGGCACGGAAGAGAGATTCGGCGCCGATTGAATCCGTTCAATCTCCACTAAGGCGGCATCAACCAATAACTCTGTCTCTGGCCGCGGAATCAAAACACCGGGACCAACTGAGAAAGTTAAATAACGAAATGGCGCTTCCCCTGTTAAGTACTGAGTAGGGGTTCCTGATTTTCTTGCCTGTACCATCTCCTGAAACAACTCTTGTTGTTCTGGATTCAACATGAACTCTCTGGCATGTAAATCCATACGCGAAGCACCAACAACATGAGCCAACATCAACTCGGCATCAACCGCTTGAATCTCAAACTCTGATAGCTCCTGCTTAGCTTTTTTTAGAATCTCTTTAATGCTCATGAGATTTAAGCTTCTGCTGCTGCGAGCTTCTCTGCTTTGTCCGCTTCAAGCAGCGCATTGATTACATCATCTAACTCGCCATTTAGTACCGCATCGAGGTTGTTAGCTTTGAAATTAACTCGGTGATCACTTAGACGATTTTCTGGAAAATTGTAGGTTCGGATGCGCTCTGAGCGATCTACGGTTCGCACCTGGCTCTTGCGAGTTGCCGCCGCCTCTGCATCAGCAGCCTCTTGAGCTGCAGCCAATAGACGGGCGCGCAAAATACGCAACGCCGACTCTTTATTTTGCAGCTGGCTCTTTTCATTCTGGCAAGAAACCACAATTCCGGTAGGTATATGGGTAATACGCACCGCAGAGTCCGTCGTATTAACGCTCTGTCCACCCGGACCAGATGAACGATAGACATCGATACGTAACTCATTCATATTGATCTGCACATCAATCTCTTCGGCTTCAGGTAAAACCAAAACACCAGCAGCAGAGGTATGAATTCGCCCCTGTGATTCGGTTTCTG
>JBEAXZ010000110.1:0-3650 GCA_041159565.1 Actinomycetota bacterium
TCTTTCTGGTAAAAAACTAACTGTTAAATCAATTGAGGATTCACCGCGCACCGAACGGCCTAAACCACCATTCACAACTTCTACAATGCAACAAGACGCAGGTTCAAGGTTGGGTTGGGGAGCACAACTAACTATGCGCATCGCCCAAAGTTTGTATGAAGGTGGATACATCACCTACATGCGTACCGACTCAGTAAATCTTTCCCAAACCGCAATTAACGCAGCCCGCTCTGCAGCCCAATCACTTTATGGCAAAGACCATGTCCCTGATGCGCCAAGGTTCTATGAAGGTAAAACCAAAAATGCACAAGAAGCACATGAAGCAATTCGCCCTGCTGGTGACAGTTTCAAAACTCCTGGCGAGCTAGCTACCGAGTTAAACCGAGATCAATTAGCGCTTTACGATTTAATTTGGAAACGCACCGTAGCATCGCAAATGGCAGATGCCAAAAAGATGCAGGCACGAGTTGATTTTGATGTAAAAACCTTAGATGGAAAAGCTTGTGTCTTCCGTGCCAATGGCTCGGTAGTTACCTTCCCTGGTTTCTTAGCGGCATATGAAGATGTCACCGATGACAAAAATGAAGAAGAGAGCGATAAGCGTCTACCGCCCATGAAGATAGGTCAGGACATTAACGCCACTAAATACAGCTGTGAAGGTCATGAAACCAAACCTCCAGCTCGTTACACCGAACCAACATTGGTCAAAAAACTAGAAGAGCTTGGCATCGGCCGACCATCTACCTTCGCCTCGATTATTCAGACCATCCAGGATCGCGGATATGTAGCAAAAAGAGGGCGCGCGCTAGTGCCCACCTTCTTAGCTTTTTCAGTGACCGGCTTGCTGGAGCAGCACTTTTCCAAGCTGGTGGATTATGAATTCACCGCCTCGATGGAGGAGGATCTCGACAAGATCGCTAACGGTGAAGAGGATCGCCTTAACTGGCTAACTAGATTCTTCTATGGCCATGATGATCAACCAGGACTACAAGATCTCGCAGCAGATCTAGGCGCAATTGATGCCCAGCAAATTAACACCATGAAGATGGGCGAGGATATTGAGATCCGTGTTGGACGCTACGGTGCCTATCTACAGCAAGGTCAAGGTGATAATCGTAAGTTCGCCAATATTCCAGAAGGTTTAGCACCTGATGAGTTAACTTTACAAAAAGCAATCGAGCTTTTGGCTGCTCCATCAGGCGAACGCGAACTTGGTGTGGACCCAAGCACTGGATTACAAGTAATCGCAAAATCTGGACGTTTTGGTCCATACATCACAGAGGTATTTCCAGAAGAAATAACTGAAGATGGCAAGAAGCCAAAGAAGAAAAAGGATGCCCCAACCCCAAAAACCG
Source organism: Actinomycetota bacterium (assembly GCA_041159565.1). Taxonomy (GTDB): domain Bacteria; phylum Actinomycetota; class Actinomycetes; order Nanopelagicales; family Nanopelagicaceae; genus MAG-120802. The sequence goes on from JBEAXZ010000110.1 coordinate 1,356, forward strand.
CATCTCTGCTTTCGACAATGACACTAGATACCATCACTATTGATGATGCGTTAAAACTTTTATCACTTCCAAGAGTTCTAGGTGTTGATAGTGAAACCGGCGAGGAAATTACCGTACAAAACGGTCGCTACGGTCCTTATCTAAAACGTGGAGCGGATTCACGTACCTTAACTTCAGAGGATCAACTCTTCACCATCAACCTTGATGACGCTGTGGAGATTTACAAACAACCGAAGGTGCGTCGTCGCGGTGTGGCAAAACCACCACTTAAAGACCTTGGAGTCGATCCGGAGACCAAGAAACCAATCATCATCAAAGATGGACGCTTTGGAATGTATGTCACAGATGGTGAAACCAATGCAACTTTGCGTCGCGGAGATACCGTAGAAGCGATGACAATTGAGCGCGCACTAGAACTATTGGCCGGAAGACGTGCATGGGAGATTGAAAATGGCGGAGCTCCAAAGAAATCTAAAGCCAAAAAATCGAAGAAAACCGCCCCAACCCTGACTGAAAAAACCATTAAAGACGCTGGCTCCAAGCGTAAAGCGAAGAAATCAGCCACAGGTAAGTCCAAAAAAGCAAAGTAATAGGCTCTCTCCATGGCAAGCGGTATTCCAAATCCCACCACACCTTCAGCCGGTGTGCGACAGAGCGTGCTTTCAATTCCTGCATTTCGCAGGCTGTGGAATGCCATGGCTTTTTCTTCATTCGGAGATTGGCTAGGACTTCTTGCCACAACAGCGTTAGCCCAACAACTTGCTGGTGGAAATTACGCAACCGCCAACTTTGCAATCGCGGGTGTTTTCATCGCACGTTTATTACCATCGGTAATTCTTGGACCATTAGCAGGGGTTATTGCTGACAAGTTTGATCGCAAAAAAGTAATGGTTATTGGCGACATACTGCGAGCGCTGCTATTTCTATCAATTCCGATTGTCGGCAACTACTTCTGGCTGTATACCGCCCAGCAAAGGAAGCGACCGTACCGAACCTAGTTCCAAAGAGTCGCTTAGAAAATGCAAATCAGGTAAGCCTCTTTGCGGCATATGGAACCGCACCAATAGCTGCAATCTTATTCTCACTTTTATCGATTTTCATTACTGGTATCAGCGCGGCATTAAGTTTGGGACAGAACTCAGCGGTTGATCTGGCACTTTATATAAATGCACTCTCCTTTCTATTTAGCGCTTACACAATTAGCCAGCTGGAAATACCTAATGAGCATTTAAAGAAAAGCGATGTTTCCGGCTCAATCCTCAGCTCGCTACTAGATGGCGGAAAGTTTGTTTCCTCCTCCAAGATTGTTCGCGGCCTAATCGTTGGATTATTAGGTGCATTTGTTGCAGCTGGAGCTGTTATTGGACTGGCACGCACCTTTGTCGGGGATCTAGCTGGTGGTGACGCTGCCTATGGTGTTCTTTTTGGTTCGGTTTTCACGGGTTTGGCTGCAGGAATTGCCCTAGGTCCAAAGGTTTTCGCACAGTTCTCACGCCGAAGATTGTTTGGCGCAGCGTTAACTAGCGCTGGTTTCCTGCTAATAGTTCTTTCGCTGCTTCAAAACTTGGTCCTGGCAATCTTTGTCGTGGTCATTTTGGGCTTCTTTTCTGGAGTTTCCTGGGTTACTGGTTTCACGATGTTGGGCATGGAGGTTACCGATGAACTTCGGGGTCGGGTATTTGCCTTTATTCAATCTCTAGTTCGAGTCTCACTCGTTGGCGTACTTGCAGTCGCACCACTAGCAGCCGCAGCAATCGGAGAGCATGATTTCAATATTGGCCAAGCTCAATTAACTTACAACGGTGCTGCCTTCACAATGTTGGGCGGCGGATTCATCGCAATGTTGGTGGGAATTCTTTCCTACCATCAAATGAAGGATAGGCCTGGAGTTTCTTTCTGGAGTGACATTGTTAATGCATTCAAAGGTGAACTGGGATCAATTACAGGCTCAAAGACTGAAGGCTTATTTATTTCATTTGAAGGCGGAGAAGGATCAGGAAAATCCACTCAATCTAAATTACTCAAAGAGTGGTTTGAAAATGAAGGCCGTTCTGTAGTTCTAACACGGGAACCAGGCGGCACTACTCTAGGTAAGAATTTGAGAAAGATTTTGTTGGACAACGAAACCGGCGAGATAGCACCAAGATCAGAAGCATTACTTTATGCGGCCGATCGCGCCCATCATGTTTACACATTGATTCGCCCAGCGCTAGAGCGAGGCGATGTTGTCATTACCGACCGATACTTTGACTCCTCTATTGCATACCAGGGAGCAGGTAGAGTGTTGTCATCATC
>JBEAXZ010000111.1:0-3604 GCA_041159565.1 Actinomycetota bacterium
GTGGTGCTGGCGAAGCTGCCGTAGATTTCAATTAAACTAATGCGGTTGAACAACAAGAGATTGGAAGGCAATGTCTAAACCTGGTGCAGTGATGCTTAGTGAGATCACTGAAATCCCAAGGATGCTCGATGAAATCGCATCAGCTATGGCCACAAACCAATCTGCAAATAATCTTCTTAAAAACCATAACTTCACCAATGTGGTGATTTTGGCCCGTGGCACCTCCGACAACGCCGCTCACTATTTGAAGTACTTGCTTGAAACCCAAATGGGTTTGCCGGTCGGTTTAGCTTCGCCATCAGCTGCCACCATGTACTCGCCTCAGTTTCACTATAAGAAGACCCTGTTGATCGCAATCAGCCAAAGCGGACAATCAACCGATCTTTTGAGTTTTGCTAAAGCGGCTAAGGATGGTGGCGCCTATCTACTCTCAATCACTAATGCGCCAGAGTCACCACTGGCCAAACTCTCCAACCTGCACCTACCAATACATGCCGGCCTAGAGTTAGCGGTTCCTGCCACTAAGTCTTATGTCGGCCAATTAATGGTTTCTTACTTACTTGTGATGATGTGGAGCGATCAAAAAGCTGATTCTGAATCAATAATTAAGGCAGCCAAAGCAAATGTTGCAGATCTTGATAACTACTCCGCCTTTGCCAAGAAAATCAAGATCGATAAACCTGTATATGTTTTAGGGCGAGGATTTTCATACCCCAACGCAAAGGAGTTTGCCTTAAAACTACAAGAAACCTGTCTGATTCCAGTTCAAGGAATGTCATCATCAGATTTCCTGCATGGGCCGATTGCCTCATTAAACAGTGATGCACAAGTAGTTTTCATCGCTTCACAACACCTACCAGAGAGTTCATTTGGAGAGGCTCCGAGTCGAGTTCGCGCAGTTGCCGGTCAGGTCTTTTGGATTGGCAACCCAACCCAGGCATCCAGTAGCGACACAATTTTAAATACTGCGGCAAACAGCTCCGAGTTAACCGCATCCATCACCGATGCAATCGCCTTCCAAAAAGTAACTCACTATTTGGCAACCAGTAATGGTTTGAACCCAGATACGCCAGAGGGATTGAGCAAGGTAACAATCACACGCTGATGTCTAACTCCTACAAGATCGCCATAGTTGGCGCAGGCCCTGCGGGTTATTTTGCTGCGCAAGCGTTACAGAACTCGCAAACCGATGATTTGAAATTTTCCATAGACATGATCGAAAGACTCCCAACTCCTTGGGGTTTGGTGCGCAGTGGTGTTGCTCCAGATCACCCCAAGATAAAGACTGTTGCCAAAGTATTTGAAAAGATTGCCACTACTGAGGGATTTAGATTGTTTGCAAATGTGGAGCTTGGCAAAGACATAACGATTGATGAGCTAGAAGAAATGTATGACGCTGTTGTAATTGCCACTGGAACCAACAAAGGAAAAAAACTTGGAATTCCTGGCGAGGATCTTCCTGGCTCGCTATCAGCGGCAGATTTTGTCCCTTGGTATAACGCTCACCCTGATTATGTAGATGTTGATGTTGCGCTCGACTGCGATACTGCTGTTGTAATTGGAGCCGGAAATGTGGCGATGGATGTTGCTCGAATGTTGGCGCTAGAACCAAAAGAGTTAGACACAACCGACACCGCCGAGCATGCCTTAGAAAAACTTCATAGTTCTGCAATAAGAAAGGTACACATTTGCGGTCGCCGCGGCCCAGAGCACGCAGCTTTTACATCACCAGAGCTACGTGAACTACCAAAGCTCGAGCACACAGATGTTCATATTGATAAGCACCAAATTGACGAGGCAATCCGACGTTCAGGGGCCGAAGGTGAGCTACCCAAAGATTTGAATCTAACCTTGATGCGATGCAGGCCATCGCAGAGGCTGAGAAAAAAGGCCATGAGCGCTCGATGTACTTCCATTTTCTCGCTACTCCAATTGAAATTAAAGGAAGCGACAAAGTCGAGGAAGTGGCATTCGGAATCAATCAGGTGAAGGATGGGAAAGTAATCCCCACCAATGAAACCTTCACCATTAAGTGCGGATTAGTTGTTTCCGCTATTGGATATGAAGCGATAGAGATTCCTGGCCTGCCATATGAAAAAGGCAAGATTCAAAATTCTGAGGGCAGGATTTCTGGCCGCAGCTCTTATGTGGTGGGGTGGGCAAAACGTGGACCATCAGGGGTAATTGGAACCAACAAGAGTGATTCAACTGACGTTATGAAATTACTGGTTGCAAATCTAGGCACCCCAAAGTCCCCAACAGATCTCGAGACGAAACTAATCGAGCGTGGTTCGGTTATTGTTACTCAAAACCAATGGGAAAAGATCAATGCCCATGAGGTTAGTAAAGGGGAGCCAGCAGGCAAACCTCGTATCAAATTAGTAAGACGAGATGAGATGTTAGGAATTAAGTAGAGCGGTTGCATCCTTCATCATTTTGGGGCATTTCCAACCCGGTGCAATATTTCCTTCAAAGTGCCACCATTCGTTTTTAAAAGTACGACACAAGCCAAATTTGTACCCGTTAATCTCTAACCATTTAGCTGATTTGGGATCTTTAGGGTAATTAACATCAATTGCGAGCCCCATTGGATGATGTGAAACTTCAGGTGGTGCAACCCACTTTGCAGCCGCTTCAAAACTGCCGTACTTCTTTATCGCTTTATTAAATAAATACTTTTGTCTTTCCAAACTTCGATAGCCCGAAGTGATAGATAATGGAACTCCATCTTGTTTGGCCGCAGCTTGGGCTGCTTTAAATCTCCATTCTAGAGTTTCATTTAGTTTCTTAGGCGCTGTTAGCGAGTTAGGAATAGGGGCCTCACCCAAAGAAATCTCACTGTCTAAACATCCCTTTATTACATTCGAAATTCGTAACTCATAAATTGTTCTGTCTGCGCAAACAACTGGTATATCGACCGCGGCAACAGGAGAGACTTGTAAGGCCAACATGGCCATAAGCACCACTATTCGCTTCACATTTCGCAGGGTATCAGGCGGATTTTGACTGGTTTTTCTGGTGATAATATTCGCAGGCTGTTTGCGCCCGTAGCTCAACGGATAGAGCATCTGACTACGGATCAGAAGGTTTGGGGTTCGAATCCCTACGGGCGCGCCACCCAATTACTACTTAGAGCCTCTTCTGATGATTTCAAGGTGGGTCAATACCGTTAATATAAAAAGGTAAATGACCCCAACACCCAAAAGCAGGCAAGTACAAAACAAAACCATAATCCAAGCCTCATTAACAATAGCCAAAACTGACATCACCAAATAAACCAGCACCGCAATGGTCATGACCGCGTTTGTGTATTTCCTGAGTAACACAGCTTGCTTTTCAGCCTTCTCAAACAACCCCTTCACAATTAGAAACCTATCACCGCTTTCGTTAAATTTGTGGCTTTTGAGTCATTCATGCCGATTAAAAACATTATTCCGAGTATCTTTAATACATAGTTCAGGGTGTTCTCTAAATACGAATGGGAGTAAACATGGCCACATCAACACCGCTTCAAATACCAGCAGAAAGATTAAATGGACTGAGGCGCTACAACGCTATTGCGGGCGTATTTCACTTGGTACAGGCAATCACAATTGTCATTCTG
>JBEAXZ010000112.1:0-3574 GCA_041159565.1 Actinomycetota bacterium
GCAGAGAGAGCACGCACTCAAATTAACAACCGTATTCTTAACGCTTAAAAGTCTTCCACAGCCACTAACGCTGATTTAGAAGAGCTAATACCTCAGAGAAGGTGGGGTCGAAGTCCAAGCTCTTCCCAGTCATAAGCTGAAATTGATACAAGGCCTGTGCCGTTAGAAGCTCCAGTCCTGAGATAACCGGTTTACCAAATCTCATCTGTGCTGCGGAAAATGCTGGAGGCCAGGGAGCGTATATAGCATCCATTAGGAGTGAAGATCCAGGAAATTTGTCAGCTAACTCGACAACGCCGCTATTTGGTACGGTGTTGATCACCAAATCAAAGCTATCCCAATCTCTGTAAGCATCCCAATCCATAAACTCAACTTGAACTCTTCCCGCTGCCTGTAAAAACTTTGCATCACGCTTGTTATCTCTTCTTAGAACTTTAACCTGAAGATCTCTACCGACCGAAACTCTCTCTAGTGCGCAGATTGCTGTGCGCGCAGTAGCCCCAGCTCCAATTATCAAGATCGAGTTAAAGTTGTGTCTAGCCAAGAGATACTGAAAGGCCTGAAGGTCAGTGCTGAGAGCATGCCATCGCTCATCTTTTCTGTAAATAGTGTTAGCTGATTCAATTTGTTTAGCTACACCATCCAAAATCAGAAGATCAGAAAGTTGGGGATCGCAGACAGACTCTTTTAACGGCATCGTTAGCGAAAATCCGAACCATTGCTGGGTTTCAGTTAAAGCGCTTCTTATCCAATCTTTAAACTCTGACTCTTTAATCTCAACAGCAATGTACTCATAGTCCAAATGGTGTTTACGGTACAGATAGTTGTGGATAGTCGGTGAGAGTGAGTGAGCTATTGGAGAACCCAATACAGCAGCTGTATTTCTCATTCAAATAATCCTGCCCTGAAATTCCTCTTGTACTCCGCCTTCCAGACCAAGAATTCGTCATAGGAGTTCGTAAACCGAGTCTCGCCTGGCTTAACCGTCACAAAGTACAACCAATCACCTTGTGTTGGATTCAACGCGGCTTGAATGGCCTTGAGAGTAGGACTACCTATTGGGGTAGGCGGAAGTCCCCGATAAATATAGGTGTTGTATTTACTTTGCACCTTTGTTTGGCTCAATGAAACTCTTATTTCACCGCGAGTTCTTAAGGCGTAATGAACTGTTGAATCAAATTGGAGAGGCATTCCTTTCTCAATTCGATTATAGATAACCCTCGCAACCTGTCCGAAAACCTCTGGTGTTCCCTCACTCTCAACTAGTGATGCGATAATCATCAAATCGTAGGGAGAAAATTTGGAGTTTCCTTGCCAAGATATATCTCTCGTGATCCATTTAAACTTCTCGATCATTGCGCCAATAATCTCTTCAGCGGCTACCCCTTTGTTAAAAGAGTATTGCGCTGGATATAGAAATCCTTCTATGCCGTAATCAGAAAATGGCGCTACAAGTTTCAGCCCTTTATAGGACCTATCAATATCGGAGGCTGCTAATCCAAAGGTTATGAGTGATTCTCTAATCTCCATCCAACGTGCACCATCTCGCACCTCTATAAGATTGGGAATTCTCTTAGGGTCCAGGAGTTGATTCAAAGCCTGCTTGGCAGGAATTCTCGTTTCTAGAAGGTGTTCGCCAGGAGCTATTCGAGCCGCTCTCTCATCGACAACCGCGGCGCGAAAAAAAGCCAAAGAAGACTTAACCACACCAAGGCTCTCCAATTTTTCACCAATTTCAGAACCACTTTCACCCGGAAGTATCTCAACAACAACCTCTGGGCCCGGTTGGCCTTCCGAATAATCTGGAGCTTGGGCAACACCGCCATTTAAACTCCTTAGAGTTAAGGTGAAAAGCACCACAAATATTCCGGCACCGATCAACCTAATTAGAGCAGGAGTGTTGGCAAAGTTTTTAACTGATTGGTTCATAACCGGCCAATTCATTATTTAAACGCTCCGAGTTGAGAGCAAAATCGAGAATCTCCACAGCAGCTAATTGGTCAATGCTTGATCGGTTTGGTTTGGCTTGATTGGGAGTTAACTTTGAGCTCGCCGACTTAGTTGTTAACCTCTCATCTAATAACCGCAACCATACTGAATCTCCTAATTCTTGCCGCAGTTTCCCTACTTCAACTCTCACCTTGGCGGCGGCTGCACCTTCTGTACCTGACAGATGCAGTGGCAGACCTACATAAACAACGACAACCTCTTCACTCTTAACAATCTCTGCCAACTTAGAAATGTAATCTTTGCCCGAAACAGTTGCGTAAGGCGAAGCGAGCATTCCTGTCACATCTGAAATAGCCACCCCGGTGCGCACATCACCTATATCGATAGCCAGGCGACGACCCAATGGCAGCATCACTACAGTTTTCTAATTGCTTCTTTTATTGCGTTCAGCGCTACGGAGATCTGTTTACTATCTACTCCGCCACCTTGAGCAAAGTCATCCTTGCCTCCTCCACCGCCGCCTAAAATTGCTGAGGCATCTTTAACTAAAACCCCAGCTTTAACGCCAGCGGCCCGAGCAGAATCATCCGCAGCTATTACCAAGACCACCTTCTCAGCCCCTTGGCTAGCTAAAGCAACAACTGAATTACTTAGTTTACTTCTCAGATCGAGAGCGATAACTCTTAAATCATCACCGGAAAGATTTGGACTCAATTCATGGGTGATGACTGACAAATTGCCAACCTTTTCAGCGTTAGACAATAGATTCACAGACTCTGACAACGCCTGCTTGGTTTTGATCTGAGCCAACTCTTTTTCAATTTCCTTCATCTTTGAAACCATCTGTGAGATGCGTTCGGGGAGCTCCTCAATTCTGGTCCCCTTCACTATCTCATTTATGGAGTTGAGCAGAACATGCTCTCTGGCCAAGAATGAATATGCATCTACGCCCACTAGCGCCTCAACACGTCGCACACCTGCACCAATCGAGGATTCACCAAGCAGTTTAACCACACCTAATTGTCCAGATCTAGAAACATGGGTACCGCCACAAAGCTCACGGGCCCAATCACCGACACTCACCACACGTACAACATCGCCATACTTCTCGCCGAAGAGTGCCATTGCTCCAATAGCTTTCGCATCTGCTTGCGACATCTGCTGTGCCGTAACCTCTAAATCCTCCAATAAAAGAGTATTGACTCTCCCCTCAACCTCACTCAAAGTTGCTGCTGACACCGCTCCGGCGGATGGAAAATCAAATCGGAATCTTCCTGGAGCATTCTCAGATCCAGCTTGCGTGGCGGTCTCTCCCAAAATCTCCCGAAACGCTTTATGAACCATGTGAGTTGCGGTGTGTGCTCTTGAGATTCCATGTCGTCTCTCTAAATCAATCTCAGCATGAACCGCAACACCCGATTCCCATGAACCTCGTGCAACCCTTCCTCTGTGCACGAAAACTCCTGGAATCGGCGCCTGTACATCATCAATCTCAATCAAAGATCCATCATGGGCACGGATTAATCCACCATCAGCTAATTGGCCGCCGCCTTCAGCATAAAACGGGGTTCGATCCAATATAACTTCAACCTCATCACCTTCATTAGCATGAGAGGCCATCGCT
>JBEAXZ010000113.1:0-3558 GCA_041159565.1 Actinomycetota bacterium
CATAGAGGTTGAGTAATCCATTCGGGTTGGACCGATAATTCCCAATCCTCCCAGAGAAGATTTATTGAGAGAAGAGCCATCAAATCCATATCCCATACTTACCAAACTCGTCTTTTTCAAAACTGATTCGTTTTGCTCTTCTCCAATGCGCACCCGCATGGTGTCACCGGCATCGCTGAGTAAGCGCAGCAAAACTACCTGCTCTTCTAACGCTTCGAGAATTCCGTGAATATCCGCCGATGATTCTCCGGTGGCCCGTGCCAAGTTAGCGGTTCCAGCCAAAACCACTTTCTCCTCCGGTTTTTCGATTGCCATTTCAATTAGATTGGAAATTATTAGCGCAGTTGAGGTTCTCTCATTTCGACCAAAGGCCGAAAGTATTCCCTCTAATTGAGGTGCGACATCTGACATTGGCTTACCAGTAACGGCTTGGTTTAACCGGGTGCGTAGATCCGTTAATAACGCCTCGCTCAAGTCATAAGGAAGTTCTAGAACCCGCTGTTCAACTCTTCCGGTATTGGTAATCAAAACCATCATCAACCGAGAGGGGGTTAGCTGCACGAGTTCGATGTGTTTAACCCGTGATCTGGTAAGTGAGGGATACTGCACTACAGCAACCTGCTTAGTAACCTGGGCCAACAGGCGTACGGTACGCATGACGATGTCATCTAAGTCATTAGCGCCTTCTAAAAAGGTTTCAATCGCTCGTCTCTCCGCTTTTGATAACGGTTTTACAGTTGCGATCTTGTCCACAAATAGGCGATAACCCTTGTCGGTTGGAATTCGACCTGCGCTGGTGTGGGGTTGCGTAATCAGACCAGCATCCTCTAGAACTGACATCTCGTTGCGAATAGTGGCTGGAGAAATTCCTAATCCATGACGCTGCGATATCGCTTTAGAACCAACCGGTTCTTCTGTTGCAACATACTCTTCAACAATTGCGCGCAGGATTTCTAGTTGACGGGTTTCCATTTTTATGAAGATTTATATCGTTGCGATGCCAATAGTGGAGAGAATAATTAACAACATGGCAGGGAATGCGGTGCGGGCCTTGTTAGCTTTAAAGTGAAAGAAGATAGCTCCCGCCATTATGAACCAGGCAATTACAAATCCATATAACTTCAAATCTTTGTTTTCTAAGGCAAAGCCGATGAAAAGAGAGCAGGAAGCCAGAATCTCAAAGATTCCTACTAATCTCGCAAGTCCATCAGGGAAGCCCACATCTCTGGTGCCGGACAGCCCAGCGTTGCTACCGCTGGCCTTAGATAACCCCGCAAATAGAAAAGCCACCGCTAAAAACAAGGTAATTACAGTGTGAAGAGTGGACATGGGCGCAAATTTACTACATCACCAGAGAACGCACGATTCGATCCGCAATTAAGCGGCCCGATTGGCTCAATACTAACTTTCCATCCCGCCAACTCTGCCCATCTAAATGTCCACTCGATAAATACTCTAGGCAATTTTCTACCTGTTTCTTATCTAATCTATCCAACGGAATTCCTTCTCTTCTCCTAATCTGCAGCATGATGTACTCATCTGCCAGATTCTCATCAGTTAACACTTCTTCATTTAGTAATGGCAGCTCGCCTTCAGATACCTTTTGGATATAAGTATTTGGATGTTTTACATTCCACCATCTCTTGTTATTAAAATATGAATGGGCACCTGGTCCCACGCCCCACCAATGGGAGCCATCCCAGTATGCGATGTTATGTTTGCAACTACCATTTGGTTTGCTCCAGTTGCTTAGTTCGTACCAATCCAAACCCGCAGCTACAAACTGATTATCTGCATATCGATACTTCTCTGCAGTTTCATCCTCGGAAGGCAGATCCAATTCTCCCCTAGAAACTTGGGCCGCTAACTTAGTTCCTTTTTCGACGATTAAGGCATAAGCGCTTATGTGATCAATTGGAAGGGAAAGTGCAGTTTGAACTGAACTTTGCCAATCTGCGAAACTTTCCTTCGGTGCGCCATAGATCAAATCAACACTTACATGTTCAAAACCTGCGGCACGTGCATTTGAAACAGCCGTGGCCACATTCTCTGGATTGTGTGTGCGATCTAGAACCTGCAAGACATGTGGGACTGCAGATTGCATTCCCATAGAGATGCGATTGGCACCGGCGGCACGAATTTCTTGCAAAAACTCTGGAGTTACCGAATCTGGATTTACCTCAATGGTTATTTCCACGTCAGGTAGTAGTGAAAATTTGCTGCGTATCTCGCTGATAACCGCAGCCAATTCCTGTGCTGGCATTAAGGAAGGAGTCCCGCCACCGAAAAAGATGCTCGGCACCTCAGCCTCCCCCACAACTTTGTGGGCCATGCCAATCTCAGTTATTGCTGCGGATATGTAATTACTGGAAACCGATAAGAGATCCGGGCCCTTCAATTCCGCAGGTGTATAGGTGTTGAAGTCACAGTAACCACAGCGCTTAATGCAGTAAGGGATATGAATGTAAAACGAGAGCCTGCGGCTCACCTTACTTTTTGACCTTTCCACTTTCGGCATCAGCATTAGTGGAAAGCGCAGCGATAAACGCCTCCTGGGGAACCTCAACCCGACCTACCATCTTCATGCGCTTTTTACCTTCCTTCTGCTTCTCCAGAAGTTTGCGCTTACGGGTGATGTCACCGCCGTAACACTTTGCCAAAACATCCTTTCGAATAGCGCGGATGTTTTCGCGCGCGATGATTTTCGCACCAATCGCTGCCTGAATCGGAACCTCAAATTGTTGCCTTGGAATCAACTCACGTAATTTTGTTGTCATCATTACGCCATATGCATAAGCTTTTTCGCGGTGAACGATCGAACTGAATGCATCAACCGTGTCGCCCTGCAACAAGATATCTACCTTCACTAAATCACCTTCAGCCTCGCCGATTGGCTCGTAATCTAGGGAGGCATAACCTTTAGTACGGGATTTAAGTTGATCAAAGAAATCAAAAACAATCTCTGCCAACGGCAATGTATAACGAATCTCAACACGATCTTCAGAGAGATAATCCATGCCATTTAAAGTTCCGCGCCGTTGCTGACAGAGCTCCATAATCGTGCCAATAAAATCACTCGGCGAAAGAATTGTTGCACGCACGATTGGCTCTAAAACCTTATCGACTTTTCCACTTGGGTACTCACTAGGGTTGGTCACAACCAACTCCTGACCACCTTCCGTGGTGACCCGATAAACCACGTTTGGTGCGGTTGAAATCAAAGTTAAGTTGAACTCACGCTCGAGGCGTTCCCGGACAATCTCCATATGAAGTAGACCTAGAAAACCGCAGCGGAAACCAAATCCCAAAGCAGCTGAAGTCTCTGGTTCATAAACTAAAGCTGCATCATTTAACTGCAACTTATCAAGAGCATCACGAAGCATTGGATATTCATCACCATCAATTGGATATAGGCCGGAGAAAACCATTGGTTTAGGATCTTTGTATCCAGAAAGCGCTTCAGTGGCTGCTTTGTGGAATGTAGTTACCGTATCTCCAACGCGGGATAGGCGTACATCCTTAACTCCAGTTATTAAATAACCTACCTCGCCAACACCC
>JBEAXZ010000114.1:0-3532 GCA_041159565.1 Actinomycetota bacterium
CGCCTGCCCTGATCGAACCTTTGTAGTTCCACCTGGGGTTGATTTAACAACCTTCAAAGTTAATGGTGGCAAAAAAGCTGCCCGTAAAAAATTAAATATTAAAGATGATGCATTGATGTTGAGCTTTGTTGGTCGCATCCAGCCTCATAAGGGTCCTGAGGTTTTAATCCGCGCCGTTGCAGAGATGGTCAAACACAATCCAGCTCTGCGCTCCAAGTTAAAGACGGTAATTATTGGCGGTGCTTCGGGCAACGGTTCACAGGAACCTGATCGCTTGAAAGGTTTAACTATTTTCTTAGGCGTCAATGATGTTGTGGAGTTTGTGCCTCCTGCAGCGCGCGAGGATTTATCGGATTGGTATCGCGCTAGTGATTTAGTTTGTGTGCCTTCATACTCCGAGTCATTTGGTTTGGTAGCGCTGGAGGCGCAAGCCTGTGGCACACCTGTTGTAGCAACCGCTGTTGGAGGACTTCGTACCGCTGTGGCTGATGGAATCTCAGGCTCTTTGGTTGATGGTCATGATCCACGCGCCTGGTCTGCGGTGATCTCTCGTTTATTAATGGAGCCAGAGCGACGTCTGCTCCTATCAATGGGAGCTCTGGAGCATGCCTCACATTTTGGTTGGGATGCCACTGCGCGCGGCATGTTGGATGTTTACGACCGGGTGCTCTCTGAAGGATCGCAAGCCATCCGTAGTTTGGCTTAATCAATGTCGACCCGAGCAATGGCGTTAGCCACCATTGATGAGTTTCTTGATTCACATGACATTGATTTTGAAAAGAGTAATGACAACTCTTATTTGCTGACCTTGCCAGGGGAAAAGAAGTTACAAACCCATTGTGCTTTAGTGGTTGGAGATCAATCTTTAAGCATCAACGCCTTTGTAATCCGCAAACCAGATGAGAATGCGGCGGTAGTTCATGAATGGATGTTAAAGAAAAATGCCACCATGTACTGCGTTGCTTTTGCGGTAAATGAGTTGGGGGATATTTATTTAGTAGGCCGATTGCCATTTAGCGCAGTTACTGAAAAAGAGTTAGATCGAGTGATTGGTGCGGTCTTGCAGTACTCTGACTCATCATTTAATCCATTACTAGAGCTAGGTTTTAGTAACGCGATTAGACGTGAGTGGGCCTGGCGGGTTTCCCGTGGTGAATCGCTAGCCAACCTCGAGGCGTTTGCACACCTGATTTGAAACTAATTAAGATAAAGCCATGACCCTCGGAAAATTGATCCTGTTGCGCCATGGTGAGAGTGAATGGAACGCCAAAAATCTTTTCACCGGTTGGGTAGATGTCAGACTCTCTGAAAAAGGTGAGCAAGAGGCGCGCCGCGGCGGTCAGCTGTTGAAGGAAAAAGGATTGTTACCTGATGTCGTACATACCTCTTTGTTACGTCGGGCAATTCATACCTCACAGCTAGCACTTGATGAGTGCGATAGACATTGGATTCCGGTTTACCGTTCCTGGCGTTTAAATGAGCGTCATTACGGTGCGTTGCAAGGCAAAGATAAGAAAGAAACTTTGGCGGCTTATGGCGAGGAGCAGTTCAAGCTGTGGCGCCGTTCTTTTGATGTTCCACCTCCGCCGATTGCCGAAGATGACAAATACTCACAGTTTGGCGATCCGCGTTATGCTGATTTAGGCGCCGATATGCCAAAGACAGAGTGTTTAAAGGATGTTGTCGAGCGTTTATTGCCATATCTGCATAGTGAGATTGATCGCGATCTTCGCGCCGGCAGAAATGTTTTGGTTGCTGCACATGGCAACTCCATCAGAGCGATTGTTAAGTTCCTAGCTTGTGTTTCAGATGAGGACATCGCCGAGGTAAATATCCCAACCGGCATTCCTCTGCTTTACACCTTTGATGAAGATTATGAGCCGATTGTAAAAATGGGTGAGTATTTAGATCCAGCCGCAGCGGCGGCCGCAATTGAAGCGGTAGCTAACCAGGGTAAGAAGTAAGTTTTACTTGGTGTTGTACTTGCCAGTTACCTGGAAGTAAACACGACGCGATACTGAAACGGCGTGATCTGCATACCGTTCGTAATAACGTCCAATCAAAGTTGTGTCGATTGCGGTTTCGATACCGTGTGGCCAATTTGGATCAAGCAAAGTTGTAAATAACTTGCGATGCAACTTATCCATCTCATCATCATCACGCTCTACTTCAAGTGCGCGATCAATATCTTTAGAGTTGATGATGCCGCCAACTTTGTCAGAGATTAATCGAGCGACTTTGCCCATCTCCTCAATGGTCTGTAGTAACTCTGCAGGAACTGCTGGTGCGGGATGACGTAAACGAGCGATTTTGGCGACGTGATGTGCCATATCTCCCATTCGCTCTAAATCTGCGCTCATACGAAGTGCGGTAACCAAAGCACGTAGATCAGATGCAACTGGCTGTTGGCGGGCGATGATATCGATGATGCGAGCATCTAACTCATGCTGAATCTCATCAACGCGATCATCAGCGGCGATAACCGCCTCTGCCTCTTTTAGATCTGCGGTAACCAATGCATGTGTTGCAGCAGTAATAGCCTCGGAAACCAACTTGGAGAGATCTACCAAGGTTTGAGTTACGCCATCCAACTCTTCTTGAAACGCGCTACGCAGCCAATTCATGGGCTAAAGGTAATAGTTTTTTCCGCGACTGTGAACTTTTGCGGTTAACAGGGTCTGTCGAGGGGGTGAACAAGGGGTAAATCCCCTTAGATGACGAGTCATCACTACTTTCGTAGTATTGCCATATGAAGTTCCGCAAGATTGCCGATGAACAGGAACTCTCAAATCAATTACCAAACCTACTTTTAAAAACCCTTAACTCTCTTGAAGTTGAATCGCTGATTGTTGTGCCAGCAGATCAAGTTATCTTCCAATCACAAGGTGCCGCTTCTTTTGGTTTGATTAAAGATGAACGTATTACTAGTGAAGAGTTGATGGCTCTGATTCGAGTTGTTAGAAGAACTAAGGAGTCTCAGCGCGGTACTTTGGAGTTAGCGCGTGGCCCAATCGGCGCTGGAAAACGAGAGTTAAAGGTTTCGGTTAACTCACTAGATGATGAGGGAATGGTTCTAGTTTTGCTTTCAGATGAGAGCGAGGCCCGTCGAATTGATGCGGTGCGCCGGGACTTTGTTGCCAACGTATCTCATGAGTTAAAAACTCCAATTGGTGCATTGGGTTTACTAAGCGAGGCGATTCTCGGAGCGAAAGATCAACCAGATGCGATTGTTAAGTTTGCCAGCCGAATGCAAAATGAAGCGAAGCGTTTAACAGAGTTGGTTCAGGAGATTATCGATCTTTCTAGATTACAAAGTAGCGACCCATTACAAAAAGCGGTTGCGGTTGAGATTAATGATGTAGTTAGAGAAGCGGTAGATCAGGCCCAGTTCTCATCAGAGCAACGTGGAATTTCTCTGGAGATTGGTGAGCTGCAAGATGGCACAGTGATTGGTGACCGAGAGCAGTTAATAACAGCGGTGCACAATCTGGTTGAGAACGCGGTCAACTACTCGCCAGAGCAGACCAAGGTG
>JBEAXZ010000115.1:0-3528 GCA_041159565.1 Actinomycetota bacterium
ATTTTGGAATGTTGCACTGACAAAATTAAGGCTAAATAAGTTGAATCCGGAATACTGTGGAAAAGTATTAAAGCGCTTTCAGCGCACCAACTACCTTCGTCAAAGAAGCCTTTGCATCGCCAAATAACAAGGTTGTCTTTGGATCAAATAAAAGTTCATTTTCAATACCGGCAAAACCTGGTCGCATTGATCGCTTCAAGAAAATTACATTCCCCGCCTGCGCAACATCCAAAATCGGCATTCCGTAAATGGGGCAACCTGGAGTGGTTTTTGCCGCAGGATTTACAACATCATTTGCGCCAATAATCAAAGCCACATCTGTTTGTGGAAAGGTTGGATTCACTTCATCCATCTCTGAAAGCTGCTCATAGGGGACATTCGCCTCTGCCAATAAAACATTCATATGTCCTGGCATACGTCCTGCCACTGGATGTATGCCGTAAGCAACATCAATTCCCTTGGCAGTTAATAGATCCGCTAATTCGCGAACAGTATGTTGGGCTTGCGCCACTGCTAATCCAAAACCTGGCACGATTACAACGCGACGGGCATAGTTCAACAAAATCGCAACATCATCAGGGGTTCCAGATTTAACCGGCCTAGTTTCAGATACCGCGCCAGCCTCCTGAGGCTTTGCGGTAAATGCTCCGAATAATGTGCCAAATAAAGAGCGCCCCATGGCCTCTGCCATTAAACGGGTCAAAATAGTTCCAGATGCTCCCACCAAAGTTCCGGCAATAATCAACAAGGTGGCATCCAAAACATATCCGCCTGCAGCCACAGTTAAGCCGGTAAAGGCGTTCAAAAGCGAGATAACAATCGGAACATCCGCGCCACCTACTGGCAACACAAATAGCACGCCAAATAGCAAAGAGAGTGCGGCCAAAATTAATAACGGGGTAGTTCCTAATTCGATTACTACCCAAACTGCGCTAGCTACGGTTCCAATCAAAGTTGCAGCGATAATGAATCGTCCGCCAGGGAAGACCACCGGGCGAGTAGTCATCAACTCCTGTAATTTCAAAAACGTAACTATGGAACCGGAGAATGAAACACAGCCCACAAGAACGGTAAATACAGTGGCAATAACCACTCCGGTAGATGCGGAGTCACCTAGCTTCAAGTATTCAACAATTGCAACTAGTGCAGCTGCACCACCACCAACACCATTAAATAGCGCAACAAGCTGTGGCATAGCGGTCATCTGAACTTTGCGCGCTGCTGGCACGCCGACCAAAACGCCAAAGGCAATAGCGCCCAAAATCCAACCCAAGTTATTTAAAGGTAGATCATTACCTTCTGAGGCGTAAAAGAAAACCGCGACCGTTGCAACAGTTGCGCCGATTGCACCCAAAATATTTCCTCGACGTGCCGTACGGGGATGAGAAAGACCCTTCAAAGCCAAAATAAACATAACTCCAGCGCTTAGGCCAATCAAATCGTAAATAGTGCGATTCATTTCTTATCACCAGAGTTCTGATTAGTACGGCCTCCAGATTTACCCTTGAACATCTCAAGCATGCGATCTGTGACGACAAAACCACCAACCATATTTATGGTTGCCAAAACGATCGCTGCAACTGATAGCCCTAACTCCAGATTTGTTTCGCTGTGATCTGCAACGATAATCGCACCAACTAAAATCACACCATGAATCGCATTTGCTCCACTCATCAACGGAGTGTGCAAGGTCGAGGAAACCTTTGATACGACCTCAAACCCAACAAATACCGCGAGCACAAAGATGGTAATAATCGCGATTAAATCCATATTTTTACCTATGCACCCTTCCGAACCAAGCCACCATGGGTCAAGGCAGCGGCATCGATAATCTCATCTGCAAAATCGGGAACAACTGCACCCTCTTTACTCATCAACAAAAGTAAGGTCACAACATTTCGCGAGTAGAGATAGGAAGCATGGAAGGGAAGCTGGCTGGGTACATCTTTGCCACCCCAGATCTTTATCCCATTATCGGTTGTAACAATCTCTCCAGCTTTAGAACCCTCTACATTGCCACCACTCTCCGCGGCTAAATCAACAATTACCGAGCCCTCTGCCATTGACTCATACATCTCTTTAGTAACAAGGCGCGGAGCTGGTCGACCAGGCACCGCAGCAGTAGTAATTAAGACATGTGATTTAGTGATGTAAGGCTTTAAAAGCTCCCGTTGTTTTGCGGCCCGTTCTTCAGTCATCTCGCGGGCATAACCACCTGCGCCCTCTAAAGCCTCAAGTTCTAACTCAATAAAACTTGCACCCATCGATTTAACCTCATCAGCAGATGATGGTCTTACATCGTAAGCCGAAACCACCGCTCCAAGACGTCGTGCAGTTGCAATCGCTTGCAAACCTGCAACACCTGCACCCAAGACCAAAACATTTGCGGGTGTAACAGTTCCTGCTGCTGTCATCAACAATGGAAAAAACCGCGGTGATAAATCAGCTGCTACCAAAGCGGCCCGGTACCCGGCGCACAAAGCTTGTGAGGTAAGCGCATCCATAGATTGGGCGCGAGAAATTCGGGGCACCGCCTCCAAAGAAAATGCAGTGACACCGGCCCTGGCAAAAGCATCTATTGAATCTTGTGCACTTGAAGGAGATAAAAATGAGATTGTGATGGCGCCGGATTTTAAAGTGGCGGCAACATCAGCGTTTAAAGGTTGCACCGAAAGAATTACATCAGCATTTTTTAATTCGCCAGCGATCTGGCCGGCATCACAAACACTAGCCCCAGCGCTTGTGTAAGCTTGATCTGCTGCGCCAGCATTGAGCCCAGCACCTGATTGAATAACAACCTCAAGGCCGGCCCTAGTTAATTTAGAAATAATGTCAGGCAGTAATGCCACGCGTTTTTCGCCGCTTTTTACCTCAGCTGGAACGACAACGCGCATCTGGAGAGCCTAGCCTTTTAACTCGCCGCGAACTAGGTGAAAGATTATGGCCTGGATTGTGGTGCGGCGGTGGAAGGCCTCCCGCCAAATAACGGAACGTGGGCCATCTATTACCGCGGCATCTACCTCTTCACCCCTGTGTGCTGGCAGACAATGCATGAAGATGCTGTCAGAGGCGGCTGTAGCCATTAATTTTTCAGTAATTTTAAAGGGCGCTAGCGCCTTCTCTTTTTCTTTTCTTTCACTTTCGGGATCTCCCATAGACATCCAAACATCGGTATACAAAACCGCGGCATCTTTCGCGGCAGCGATTGGATCATGGGTAACTTCTATAGTTCCACCATTTGCTTGTGCAATCTTTTTAGCGGTCTCAACAACCTTTGTATCCGGAGACCATTTGCCAGATGGAGTAGCGGCAACAACATGCGCACCCATAATCGCGCCCATCATTAACCATGCTGTAGTGACATTGTTTCCATCACCTAAATAAACAAATTTGCGTCCCGAGATATCTTTACCAAATTTTTCTCTGATTGTAATCCAGTCTGCTAAAGCTTGAGTTGGATGGTCGTAATCAGTCAAACCATTAATAACAGGGATAGTTGCGTTGGCGCCGAGCTCATCAACCTCAGAT
>JBEAXZ010000116.1:0-3519 GCA_041159565.1 Actinomycetota bacterium
TATTTGTTGCATTCTTTGTTGCAGCGGCCAGCAAACCCCGCCATTAATTAATTATTAGGCGCCAGCCAGATAGTGCCTAAGGGCGGAACTCGAATTACTGCAGAGTTGGGAAATCCACGGCTCTCTTCACTGGACGTATAAATTTCTGAGTTAGTGACTCCAGAGCCGCCATAACTGTGATCATCAGAGTTAAGCACCTCTTTCCACTGACCACCCGAAGGAAGTGGAATGCGGTAATTTTCATGAGGAACTGGTGAGAAGTTAGTAATAGCGATTAGTGGCTCACCTGATTCAGACCACCTAACAAAAGCTAAGGTGTTTCCAGCCGCATCATCTCCAACAAGCCACTGAAATCCTTCAGGATTAATATCTCTCTGCCACAGAGCTGGCGAACCTTTGTAGAGTGCATTCAAGTCTGCAATTAACTTTTGAACTCCGCTGTGTTCCTGGTATTGAGTTAGGTGCCAATCAAGTGAATGTTCAGAGCTCCACTCATCATTTTGAGCAAACTCGCATCCCATAAAAAGTAATTTCTTGCCGGGATGGGCCCACATAAATCCATACAGCGCTCTCAGCGTGGCCAATTTTTGCCAACGATCGCCAGGAAACTTATTTACTAATGCACCTTTTCCATGAACCACTTCGTCATGCGAAAGCGGTAATAGAAAATTCTCACTCCAGGCATAGAGAATTGAGAAGGTAATTTCATTATGGTGATAAACCCGATGCACCGGTTCATGCGATAAATATTGCAGCGTGTCATGCATCCAGCCCATGTTCCATTTAAATCCAAAGCCCAAGCCATTAGCTGAGGTGGGCTTGGTAACGCCACTCCAGGCGGTGGACTCTTCGGCAATCATCATGATTCCGGGGAATCGTTTGTAGGCAGTAGCGGTGGTTTCCTGTAGCAACTTAACCGCAGCTAAATTCTCCCGTCCGCCAAACTCATTTCGAATCCATTCACCCTCCGCACGCGAGTAATCCAGATAAAGCATTGAAGCAACAGCATCTACTCGTAATCCATCAATGTGAAACTCTTGTAGCCAATAAAGCGCACTGGCTACTAAGAAGTTGCGCACCTCATTGCGGCCAAAGTTAAAGATATATGTGCCCCAATCAGGGTGTTCTCCCAATTTGGGATCTTCATGTTCATATAGGGCGGTGCCATCAAACCTTGCCAAAGCCCACTCATCTTTTGGAAAGTGTGCTGGAACCCAATCGAGAATTACCCCAATTCCGATTCCATGTAGGTGGTCAACTAAGTATCGAAACTCATCTGGAGAGCCAAATCTGGCGGTCGGAGCAAAGTATGAAGTGACCTGGTAGCCCCATGACGGAGCGTAAGGATGTTCGGTAACTGGCAGAAATTCAACATGGGTAAAGCCGTGAGTTTGTAAGTACGCACCTAACTCATGAGCCAACTCGCGATAATTCAAATCACTTTTCCAAGAACCAAGATGAACTTCATAAACTGAAACAGGTGCGCGCCATGGCTGGTAAAGCGCACGTTCATTCATCCACTTTTCATCACTCCAAACAAAATTAGATTCATTAACTATTGAAGCGGTGTGTGGCGGAAGCTCAGTTTGCCTGGCAAAAGGATCTGCATGATCAACCCATCTTCCATCGCGGCCCTGAACTGCAAACTTATATTTAACGCCGGGAGATAGATCTGGAATAAAAATTTCCCAAACCCCACTCGGACCAAGAGGAATCATTGGATTGGTGCTTTTATCCCAGAAGTTATTGTCACAAATTAAAGAAACATTTCTGGCATTAGGTGCCCATACGGAGAACGCCGTGCCGATTAACTCTCCATCCTGTGTGCGTTTTACATGAGCTCCCAGCACCTGCCATAGATTTTCATGACGCCCTTCAGAGATTAGGTGCAGATCTAATTCACCCAGAGTTGTATGAGGGTTTAAATATCCCGCGGGAGGTGATTGGAAAGTCTTGCGTCTCGGGGAGAGGTTCGAGATTAATTTTGCGAAGAGCCCGCCCATAGCGGAACTTTACTTAATTTTCACAGAAGCGATATGGGCGACCTTGCCATTTGGTCGAGCCGGATCCAGCTTTACATAGGTGTCTTTAGCCCAGTTGTATTCGCTGCCATCTAGAAGATCTTTAACGGCAAAGTTGTCTTGCTCTAACCCTAACGCCCACATGTCCCAGTGGATCATAGTTTCGCGGGCATGAATGCCATCTAGATTTACAACAACCAAAATCAAGTTATCGCCCTCTCGTTTTGAGTAAGCGAGAATTTGATCAGAGTCGGTGTTATGAAAATGAATGTTACGCAATCTTTGTAGCGCTGGATTCTTGCGGCGAATCTCATTTAGTAAGGTGATAAAGGGAGCCAACGTTAAACCTTTTTTATTAGCACCCTCCCAATCCCGCACCTTTATCTCATACTTCTCACTGTCGCGGTACTCCTCTTTGCCTTCAGCGATTGGTACATGCTCATAAAGTTCAAAACCTGCATACATTCCCCACGATGGAGTCATCGTGGCAGCAAGTACCGCGCGCATTGCAAAAATAGCTGGATTGCCGCTCTGTAAATGGAAAGGCAATATGTCTGGGGTATTAACCCAGAAATTGGGCCGAAAGAAGGCGCTAGTGTGATGAGCTACTTCATTTCCGTACTCCATCAACTCCTGCTTTGTAGTTCGCCAAGTGAAGTAGGTGTATGACTGCTGGAAGCCCGCTTTGCCTAGAGAGTGCATCATGGCGGGGATAGTGAAAGCTTCCGATAAGAAAACTACCTCTGGATACTTTGCATTAACTTTTGCGATTAGCTCTTGCCAGAAGTGCACTGGTTTAGTGTGGGGATTATCAACCCGGAAAATAGAAATTCCCTTTTCAATCCAAAAACAAACAACGCGATATATCTCAGCGAATAATCCTGGGTAATCATTATCAAAGTTGATGGGATAGATATCTTGATACTTTTTTGGCGGATTTTCTGCATAAGCGATGCTGCCGTCAGGACGTTTTGTGAACCACTCCGGATTTGATTTAACCCAAGGGTGATCTGGGGAGCATTGCAAGGCTAAATCCAATGCAACTTCTATTTTGTGCTTTTTCGCTACCTTCAAGAACTCTTCAAAATCCTTCATGATTCCTAGTTCAGGATTTATTGCGTCATGGCCCCCATCTGCGTTGCCAATTCCCCAAGGCACTCCAGGATCGGTTGGCAGCGCCTCCAAGGAGTTGTTTTTGCCCTTGCGATGGGCATATCCGATGGGATGTATTGGTGGGAGATAAAGAACATCAAAGCCCATCTCGGCCACAGCGGGGATGCGTTTTGCAGCCGTTGCAAAGGTTCCGCTCTTAATTGTGCCATCAGCGTTTTTGCTGGCACCTTCGCTGCGGGGAAAGAACTCATACCAACTACCGACCAAAGCTCTTTCGCGCTCTACATAAATTGGAAACTTTTCACTCTGCGAAATCAATTGTTTGGCAAACTCACCAGGATTATTTGCTGTTACCTCAATAAAAAAGTGATGCAAGCCAAGCTGT
>JBEAXZ010000117.1:0-3490 GCA_041159565.1 Actinomycetota bacterium
TCAGATCGGCGCAACCTTCCTTGGCTCAATTGAAGAGGCGATGCCACTTGTTAGAGCAGCCGCAGATTCATTGCGCACTCCAAAACAAGCTGCGCGTACCAATCTAAAAGGTTGCTACATGGCTGAACTACCGGAGGATCTCTATGTATTTAATATTGATTATCATGACAACAACACAATCTCCGCAGGTGTTTACTACAAGAACATAAACACAGATGCATCAAAGGGAGTTTTTGTCGGTACCTATACCAACGGCGTAATTCGAGGCTTCTACAACTTTGATACTGAAGGTTTGAGTTCAGAGCGTGAATTGTTCTTCAAAGGCGACCAATCAGGATTCATAACTGGAAACGGTCCAGTTGAAATCAAAGATGGCATTGAAAGATTCAAGCGCCCATTACAGATTAAATGGAATGAGGATTACAAATACATTCCAGCCGAGGATTGCGAAGCCTTACTTCGCAGCTAGCGCCGCCATCCAAGCCTCAACCTCATCAGGGTGACGTGGCATCGCAGCGCTAAGGTTCTTGCAACCATCTTTAGTTACTAGAACATCATCCTCAATACGAACGCCGATACCGCGGTACTCCTCAGGGAATAGGGTGTCATCAGGTTGAATATATAAACCTGGCTCAACGGTAAGAATCATGCCCTCTTTCAGGATGCCTTCAGTGTGCGCCTCTTTACGAGCGTGCGCGCAATCATGAACATCCATTCCCAACATATGACCGGTGCCATGCACGGTCCAACGTCGATGCAAACCAACATCAGGTTTCAAAGACTCTTCTGGAGAGATTGGCAAAACACCTAACTCTGCAAGCCCGCGGGCTAAAACCTCGCTAGCTGCAACATGGAAGTCGCGGAATTTAGCGCCTGGCTTTACAGCTTTCATACCAGCTTCCTGTGCTTCATAAACCAACATATAGATGCGGCGCTGCGCCTCTGTGAACTTTCCATTTATAGGGAAGGTGCGGGTGATATCTGCGGTAAATAATGATTCCGCTTCAACACCGGCATCAATCAAAACTAATTCACCATTTCGCAACTCACCATCGTTGCGAATCCAGTGCAGAACACAGGCATGTGATCCCGCAGCAACAATGCTGTCATAACCCAAATCATTTCCCTCAAAACGTGCGCGGGTAAAGAAGGCACCCTCGACCAAACGCTCACCGCGTTTTTTGCCAACCGCATTTGGAATTGCGCGGATCATGTCCTCAAAACCACGATGGGTGGAATCAATTGCCTTTTGCATCTCGGCAATCTCAAACTCATCTTTAACTAAACGCGCCTCAGATAACCAAGAGAAGAAAGCTGCATCATCAGCACTTTCCTTAACTCGAGAATCGATGTATGAATCTTCGCCACGGACAGTCAGTGAATCTTTGGCGTTATCTAGGAAATCATCCAAGGTATCGATGTGGCGCACTGAGATGTCATACGCAAACTCAGTTTCCTCAAGTGTCATGCGGCGACCAATCCAAAATTCGCCATGGCGGACATTGCGATAAAACTCATCACTGTTTTCACGAACCGAGCGCGGATGAATAAATAATAAAGAGTCATGCCCAGAACCATTTGGCTCCAAAATTAAAACAGAATCAGGAACTGCATCTGTGCCATTAACTCCGCTCAACCAGGAGTACGCGGTGTGCGGACGGAATCGATAATCGGAATCATTGCTGCGCACTTTGAAGGTTCCAGCAGGGACGATCAAACGTTTGTTTGGAAAAGCCTCAGACAATCTCTTTCGACGAGCTACTGCGTAAGGTGCAACAGGATTCTTCTTTAGATCCTTCAAAGGAGATGGAGCCCAGCCCTGTTCCATGAACCTCTTTAGCGGCTCAGGGGTAGGAATATCGTGTGGGCGTGAAGGGAGTTTCCGGTCGGCAGCTTTTTCACCATTGTCGAAAGTGTTCATAATGCGAGGGTACAGGCTCAATTAAATTCTTTCATCAAGGAGGGCTAAACTTCGCCTGCAACTAGGAGACGTCGCATAGCCCGGTCTAGTGCGCCTCACTGCTAATGAGGTTTTCCCGAAAGGGAATCGGAGGTTCAAATCCTCTCGTCTCCGCCCCTTAATTCATTGACCTATTTGTGAGAGTCAAATAGATGCAATCGCCAAGCAAAGCGCGAATAATCGTTAATGCATCCCAAGATCTGGGTGCGAATGGAGCGTGTTATGAAGCGGTTAGAAAACAGAGTTGCGCTTATAACTGGTGGTGCAAGTGGGATTGGTAAAGCTACTGCCTTTAGATTTGTAAATGAAGGCGCAAAGGTTGTGATCAGCGATATTCAAGATTCACTTGGCGAGACAGTATTGAAAGAGCTGCAAACCCTTGGTGATGCGATGTATATACATCATGATGTTTCTAGTGAAGCTTCATGGAAAGAGGTTTTGGCAAAGATTCAATCAAAATATGGTGGATTAGACATTCTCTTCAACAATGCAGGCATTGGTGATACAAAGAACATTGAAGAAACTTCAATGGATGATTACTTAAAAACTATTGCAGTAACTCAAAACTCAGTTTTCTTAGGAATGAAATTAGCGGCAGAATTACTTAAGAAATCCAAACATGCATCGATTATCAATACCAGTTCGATATTTGGAATCAGCGGCGGCTTTGGTGCATCTCCGGCTTATCATGCAGCAAAAGGAGCGGTTAGGCTGATGACTAAAACCGCAGCCTTGGGTTGGGCAACGCAAGGGATTCGGGTTAACTCAGTTCACCCAGGCTTTATCGATACTCCGATATTAGGCAACGCCAAAGAGACAGAGTTTGGCAAGGTGCTATTGCAGGTAACGCCAATGAATCGCTTGGGATTACCAGAGGAGATCGCAGCTGGAGTTGCCTATCTTGCAAGTGATGATGCCTCCTTTGTAACGGGATCAGAGTTGGTAATTGATGGCGGTTATCTAGCACGGTAGATATAGAGTTGTCGGATGGTTAAAACTCCGATGATTCTGGATTGCGATACCGGTGTTGATGACACCATGGCGATAATCCTGGCCTGCGTCTCTCCAGAGATTGAATTAGTTGGAATTGGCACTATTTGGGGAAATGTTGATTTAGAACTAGCGACACAAAACACCCTAAATATCCTGACGATGTGCGGTAGATCCGATGTTCCAGTTGCAAAAGGTGCCACAGAACCAATCAACGGCTCTCATCAAGATTTTGCTTACTTTGTTCATGGCAATGATGGACAAGGTAATAAGGGAATGAAGGGAAAGTACGGAAAAGAGATTTCACTTAACGCCGCAGAGTTCATTGTTGAACAATGTCGTAAACGCCCTGGCGAGATCGTATTAGTTCCTGTTGGACCTCTAACTAATTTGGCTTTGGCATTAAAACTTGAACCAAACCTTCCCAAATTGGTTCGTGGTGTAACAATTATGGGCGGCACCGCATTAACACCGGGAAATGTTTCGCCGGTTGCGGAGGCGAATATTTGGCATGATCCAGAGGCGGCAGATTTAGTATTT
>JBEAXZ010000118.1:0-3404 GCA_041159565.1 Actinomycetota bacterium
TGCAGCACAGGATTTAACCGGCGGCGAATCATGGCGCAATTAGCCCAAGGAATACTTGATGCACTTGATGCCGAACAGCGTGCAGTAGCTACCGCAGTTCGCGGACCAGTTTGTGTAATCGCGGGGGCTGGCACCGGTAAGACCCGCGCCATCACACACCGTTTGGCCTATGCGGTTGATATCGGAGTTGTTGAGCCGCAACGAATTCTTGCTTTGACCTTCACCGCCCGTGCCGCAGGAGAGATGCGCACTCGGCTTCGTGCGCTAGGGGTCCCAAATGTTGCGGCCCGAACCTTTCACTCAGCTGCGCTAAAGCAACTCATGTACTTCTGGCCCCAGGTTCTAGGCGGCAGGTTTCCCTCATTACTCACCACAAAAACAGGTTTTCTCGGCGAAGCAATTACCCGGGCCAACATCAGCGCCACAAAAAGCAATACGGTACTGAGAGATGTTGCAGGCGAAATCGAGTGGGCCAAGGTAATTGGACTGGCTCCAGATGAGTACATCAGAGCCGTTGATGATTATGACCGTCCGATTCGCATCTCAAATAACAAGGTAGATGCAACTCAGATTGCTCGGGTGTATGAAGCTTATGAATCCTTAAAGAAACAAGAGCGGGCCATAGATTTTGAGGATGTACTTCTTCTAACTGTTGGAATGTTAGAAGAGGAGCGTGAGGTTCGAGATCGCATCAGAGATCAATACCGTTATTTCACAGTGGATGAGTACCAAGATGTCTCTCCTTTGCAACAACGACTGCTTGATCTCTGGTTAGGAAAACGTGAAGACATCTGCGTTGTAGGAGATCCAGCCCAAACCATTTACTCATTTGCTGGCGCCACCCCAGCTTTCTTGCTTAACTTTACAAATAAGTATCCGCAGGCTGAAGTAATCAGACTTAGCTCTGGATACCGCTCCACTCCTGAGATCATAAATACCGCCAACAGTATTTTGCGCAACGCCAACTTAGGACATGAGTTAGACCCAATAAATGCCCATGGTGAAAAACCAAAAGCAATTGCTTTTAACTCTGAGAAGCATGAGGCACAAGAGTTAGCCGAATTAATCAAACAAGACATTTCAAATGGGATTGCATCATATGAAATCGCAGTTCTAGCCCGGACCAACTCTCAACTAGAGAATTTGGAGGCAGTATTAAGTGAGGCTGGAATTGAAAATCAAATTCGCAGCGCTGAAAGATTCTTCAACCGTGTTGAAGTAAAAGAGATTATTAAAGCAATTCGCAGCGCTTCAGTTTTATCTGAAGGGGATTGGTTAGCTGATTTACGTGATGCGATGAAACCATTTGGGGAAAGTGAGTATGTCCGTGCCTTTATGCAGTTGGCGCGCGAGTTAGAAAATGAAGGCACCACATCACTACGTGCTTTCTTGCGAGAACTTGAGGATCGTGCCGAACAGAACAATCCTCCAACCCTGCCTGGCGTGGCGCTAGCTACCCTGCATGCGGCAAAAGGTCTGGAGTGGAAAAAGGTCTATTTAGCAGGGGTTTGCGCCGATGTTCTGCCTTGGGGCAATCAGCCATTAGATGAAGAGCGCAGATTGTTTTATGTTGGAGTCACACGGGCCGCGCATAGCTTGGTTATTAGTTACTACGGAGTACCAAGCCCATTTTTAGCTGAGGCAGGCTTAATTTAATAAACCGTTGGAATAATTAAGTTGCATCTCAATTGATCGATGCAATACCCTTTCCCGACTATGAAGCAGGCGACAACCATCTCAACAGCGATGAATGCAACACGCACTCATCGTCATTGGTTTATGCCTGCATTTGGTTACAACTATTTTGCAACCAAGTCAGCCAAGGCCGATGGATTCGGCACCTGGAGCTTCATCGGTTAATCAACGATAAAGAAGCCCCGGGGCCTCGAATCCACAAGGATTCAGGCCCCTTTTTCTTTATCCCAAACAAGTAGTGAAGGAAAGGCATAGGTGAGAACGATGACAGTTCTCTTTAGCGAACTATTGGTACCAGGATGGGCCGAGGGCGATAACGCCATGATTGGCCTTGATGCAGTTACAGGTGTTTATGGCACCGACAATGCGTTTACCCTGCCCTGCCATAACTCTGATCCAGAGATCTTCTTCTCTGAAAAGAGTGAAGAGGTCGCCTATGCCAAGTCACTTTGTGGTGGTTGCCCAGTAAAGAAGCAATGCCTGGAGGGTGCTTTGTCTAGACAGGAGCCGGTGGGTGTTTGGGGTGGAGAGTTGTTTGAAGATGGTGTGGTGATTGCGGCAAAGCGACTTCCAGGTCGTCCCCGTCTTAATCAACCGTTAACAGTTTCAGCCTGATTCTGATTTTGTTGGTTCGCAAATCGAGTTCGCTTCGCAAACTCATGATTTGCTCTACCCCAACAAAATCTGACTCAACTTAATTTGATTTTGTTGGTTCGCAAATCGAGTTCGCTTCGCAAACTCATGATTTGCTTTACCCCAACAAAATCAAATTAAGCGGGAGAGGATTGCAGATGCGATGGGGTTATCTCGGGGAACCAGGACAAAGCCTCGTCGCGGAAGTTTCCTGCCGCGCGAAGTTGGCAGAAGATTCCAGTGGTTCCCAAGGTAACCCGATGAATCAATACGTATTCGGGTGGAAGGTTTAGCTGGAAGCCGATTTTGGCGGTGGGATTTCGCGGATCTCCGACTCGAACACTCTGCTCCCGTAGCCATTCGCGGGTGTAAGCGAAATGCTCTGTACGAAGTGGCTCTACCAAGGGGAGCAAATAATCCAAAACTAACTGAGGATCAACATCGACATCGGCCAAGATAAAGCCATCTTCCTTGAAGCCGTTGTAGAGCGCGATGGCATCACCCTCAAGTGCGTTGCGTAGCAAACGTTTGAATGGCTCTGGGAATCCATTTGGTAAGCGATTGCAGGCACCGAAATCTAAAACACCTAAGCGGCCGTCAGCTAGAACTCTGAAGTTGCCGGGGTGCGGATCTGCGTGAAGTAGGCCAGCTCTAGTTGGAGCAGTAAAGTGAAAACGAGCCAGTCGAATACCGGCGTTATTTCGCTCTTGTTGAGTTCCTTTTTCAATAACTTTGGCGAGAGGTGTTCCTTCCAGCCATTCACTAATCAAAACCCGATCGGTCGCTTGAACCACCTTTGGAATTGCAATATCAGGATCATTTTCAAAAGCGTTCCAACAAGCCTCTTGTGCTTGGGCTTCGTAGCGATAATCAACCTCTTCAATAATGCGAGCGCGCAACTCTTCGAGAAGCGGTTTCATCTCAAGGCCTGGCATCACTAACTGGAATATCTTGGCAAATCTTTGAATCTGATTTAGATCTGAGATCAAAGCCTCTGCTGCGCCGGGATACTGAACTTTAACGGCAACAGCTCTACCATCTTTCCAAACCGCTTTGTGTACCTGACCAATTGATGC
>JBEAXZ010000119.1:0-3318 GCA_041159565.1 Actinomycetota bacterium
CTGACTTACTCAGCGGCTATTAAGAGTGAAAATGGCGAACGCGATCTTCGCTTCTTCTCTGCTGCAAGCAAGTGTTTTGCAAGCGATATGGCTATGAAGGTTACCCAGGATGCGATTCAGGTTCTAGGTGGCTATGGATATGTCACTGACTATCCAGTTGAGCGAATGATGCGCGATACAAAGTTGACTCAGATTTATGAAGGTACCAATCAGATTCAACGAATCGTGATGGCGCGTAATCTTCCTAACAGCTGAGTACTAGCGATTAAATCTAACAACAATTGATGGAGTAGCTGCAGCATCTAGTGGTACATCATGTGCTTCGTGTGGCAGCATCTCGCTCGTTAATTCGCCTGCATAAACCAACCCAATTTTCCAAGCAGATAAATGCACAAGTGCGCGGTCGTAATACCCACCACCTTGACCTAATCTAAATCCAGCTTGATCCATCTTTAACGCCGGGACGATGACAGCTTGGATCTGAGATACATCTGAGACAGCTGGACCAACTGGTTCTGAAATCTTTTTCTTCATAACAAGGTTTGCTGGATCTCCATCCCATCGAATCCATTCCAATTGATCACCTTTGATTCGAGGAAGCAGCAGGATCTTGCCTTGCTTTAAAAAGGCCTCATTGATCTCGACGGTACTTGGTTCAAATTCATAGGACAGGTAAGAAGCAATCGTTGTCGCGGACTCAATTTCAGGAGCTTTTAATATGACATTGAAATTAGAAGGCATGAACTTCTGAGAACGTTCGCGGCGGGCACGATCCCGCAAACTGGCTTTTTGATCTGTCATTTAAATCTCCCGTGAAATCCCAAAGATCAAACTGTTCAACAAGTAGGGTTCGATTATGTCAGAACACACTCGGGTAGATGAGTTTCTCACCTCATTACTTGCCATCTGCAAACCACTTGAATCCTTCGAGATGCCATTACTGGATGCTCATGGCGCGACCCTTGCAGCAGATATTTATGCTGGCGATCGCTTAGTTTTGCGCGAAGGTACGCGGATCCGTTCAACACAAATTGGGTTAGCAGCATCAATTGGCCGCGATCACCTACCTACCCGTCCGCATCCACGAGTTGTTGTTTTATCTGCAGGACCAGATTTAGTGGAACCAGGTCAGCCACTAAAAAACGCTAGTGATGAGTATGAAACTAATTCCTGGTTACTTACAACAGCGGTACGCGAGGTTGGCGCAGTTGCCTATCGCGTTCACTCGATTCCAGATAATGAAGAACAACTTCAGAAGGTAATCGAAGATCAGTTAGTTCGTGCTGATTTAATAATTATTAGCGGCGAACGCCATGATGACTCTTTTGATTTAATCACCCGTACCTTGTCAGGTTTAGGCGAGATAACAACTGTTGATATGGCGATCGAAGCAAGTGGACGCCATAATTTTGGAACCATCGGACCTGACAAAACACCAGTTGTGACACTTCCTGGAGATCCAATCGCCTCTTACATCTCCTTTGAACTCTTTGTTCGTCCAATGATCCGCACCATGCTCGGTGCTTCAACTATTCATCGACCATCGGTTAAAGCTGCTCTAGAAAAGCCAATTGAGTCTGCTCCAGGTGTTCGCTCCTACATTCGCGCTGTTTTAGCAGAAGATGGAAAATCAGTTGTTCCATTGGAAAACCAAGATGAGCAATCCACGCTTTCAGATGCCAATGCATTTATTGCAGTTTCTGAAAGTGATACCTCGCTAAAAACAGGCGATCAGGTCACCGTAGTAGTTCTAGAGCGCCGCTACATCTAAGTTCATGAAAAACTCGTGGCCCATCGAAATAAAAGGTCAGGATATTTCCCTTCGTCCATTGCGGTTTAGAGATAGAGCGCAGTGGAATCAAGTTCGAGCAGAAAATCGCGAATGGCTTTCACCGTGGGAGGCAACAATTCCCCTAACGAGCGATGACAGTTATAAGGAGCTCCCATCATTTTTTGAGATGGTGAAGATCTTGAACCATGAAGCAAGGAATGGCCGTTCATTATCATTTGCGATCTGGCACAAGACCCAGTTGATCGGCCAAATTACCTTGGGCGGGGTTATGTATGGCGCCATGCGTGGTGGCCACATCGGATATTGGATCGATCGCAACTTTGCTAACCGTGGATACACAACTCAAGCCGTTGAAATCCTTACGCAGTACGCCTTTCAGGAGTTAAAGCTCCATCGGCTCGAGATCAATCTGCGTCCAGAAAACGGTTCATCTCGCAGGGTTGCTGAAAAAGCTGGTTACATATTTGAAGGAGAACGTCCCCGCTATCTGCATATTGATGGCCATTGGCGGGATCACATCACTTTTGTTAAGGAAAATTCTGCGATTAAGTAGCGCTCAAATCCCCAGAAAACATCACCCTTTCCTTTAGATTTATCCATCATGACTTCGGGACTAATTTATATTGCGATCATTGGAATGTGGGTCGCATATTTCGCACCCCGTTGGATCCATGACCGTAATGAATTCTCCGGAAAATCTGTCGAACGTTTTAAAGGCGCACTTCGAGTTGTCGCTAATCAATCACCTCACTCATCAAGTAATGGTGGAGCGATTCATATCGATTTAGATCAAGAAGCAAAGAACCGTCAGGTACTTCTTCGTCGCAGAATTACATTTCTTCTTATTGCATTCTCGCTAGTCACAACAGTTATAGGTGGAGCTATGAACACAATGCCATTTATTTACGCACTCGTACCAGCATCTGGTTTATTGATTTATATCGCCAGTGTTCGTCGACATGTGATTGGTGAGCAACTACAAAAGCGTCGCGTTCAACAACTGAGCCGCCAAAATTCTGGTGTTTCAAATACAAATCTTGCAGAAGTAATTCAACCTAAGCCAAGTACTGAACATTGGATTCCTTTGTCAGAGCGGGAACTCAAGGGTGTTGTTATCTTGCCTCAAGGTACAGCTGCGGTTCGCAACGCTTGGGAACCTACTGAAGTTCCAGTACCTACCTATGTAAACGCTCCAAAGGCGGTTGTCTCTAAGCGCGTAATTGATCTGACTATTCCTGGACAGTGGAGCGAAGAACAAGAACGTCTTGAGCGTGAAGCTTTGGCTGCAGCATCACCATCACGTGATGAAATCTTTGATCAACAGTTGGCAGATGAAGCGGTTGAGCGTCTCAATCAAGCTCGCGCTGCTAACGAATAATTAGATCCACGAGTCAAACCACATACGCATCTTCCAATCATCATATGTGATGGTCTGACCGGTATACAAAGGTAAAAAGTAGATAAAGCACAGCAACACCAAGGCAAATAAGCCACCCACTATTGATTGCGAAACCGAAGGCTTGAGC
>JBEAXZ010000120.1:0-3306 GCA_041159565.1 Actinomycetota bacterium
TGGTTCTTACTTTGATGATGTTGCAGATGAGTTAGAGAAAGCATTCCCAGAGTTTTCTGATGCGATTGAAAAAGTTGTTGTGGATCGTGGTGAATTAACCTTGCATATTAAGCGGGATCGTTTGTTTGATGTCGCAAAGACTTTGCGCGATACCGAAACTTTGCGTTTTGAGGTTTGCTTAGGTGTTAGCGGTGTGCACTATCCATCAGATAAAGATCGCGAACTTCATGCGGTTTATGAATTACTTTCCATGACCCACAACCGTCGTATTCGTTTAGAGGTTTCCGCTCCAGAATCAGATCCACATGTTCCATCACTTGTCGAAGTTTGGGCCGGCACCAACTGGCATGAGCGCGAGGCTTATGACATGTTCGGAATAATTTTTGATGGTCATCCAGCTTTGACCCGTATCTTGATGCCAGATGATTGGCAGGGACATCCACAACGTAAGGATTACCCACTTGGTGGAATTCCAGTCGAGTACATCGGCGCATCAGTTCCGGCTCCAGATAACCGGAGGTCATATCGATGAGTACCTTTGCATCATCGCGTGAAACCACCGAAGGAACAATTTATTCAGTAACTGGTGGCGATTGGGATCAAGTTGCCTCTGAGATTGGTAGCGCTAAAGAAGAGCGTGTAGTTGTAAACATGGGTCCACAGCATCCATCAACCCATGGTGTGCTTCGTTTGATGCTCGAACTTGAGGGCGAAACCATCACGGAAATGCGTTGCGGAATTGGTTATCTGCATACCGGAATTGAAAAGAACACCGAGTTCCGTACCTGGACTCAGGGCGTAACTTTCGTAACCCGCATGGATTATTTGAGCCCATTGTTTAATGAAACCGCTTATTGCTTGGGTGTAGAAAAGCTTTTGGGTATCACCAATGATGTGCCAGAGCGCGCCTCTGTAATCCGCGTGATGATGATGGAGTTCAACCGCATCTCCTCTCACATGGTGGCGTTAGGTACCGGTGCACTTGAACTTGGTGCGATTACCCCGATGTTCTTCGCATTCCGTGAACGTGAAAAAGTTTTGGATGTTTTTGAAAAGGTCTCTGGTCTACGTATGAATATGGCCTACATCCGCCCAGGTGGAGTAGCCCAGGATCTGCCAGAAGGCACCGTTGCTCACGTCCGAGAATTAGTTAAAGATCTTCGTAAGAACTTTAAGGACAACGCCGATCTCTTGATTGGTAACTCAATCTGGATAAAGCGCACCAAGGATGTTGGTTACTTGGATCTAGCAGGTTGCATCACTTTAGGTGTTACCGGTCCAGTACTTCGTTCTACTGGTATGCCATGGGATCTACGTAAGACCCAGCCATATTGCGGTTATGAAAATTATGATTTTGATGTAATCACCGCAGACACCTGCGATGTTTATGGTCGCTTTTTGATTCGTATGCAGGAGCTAGAGCAATCACTGCGCATCATCGAACAATGCTGCGACAAGTTGGATCAACTAGATGGAGCACCAGTTATGGTCGCTGATAAGAAGATTGCTTGGCCAGCACAACTTGCACTTGGCGGCGATGGACTTGGTAATTCACTTGATCACATCCGCCAGATCATGGGTACCTCAATGGAATCTTTGATTCACCACTTCAAGATTGTTACTGAAGGTTTCCGAGTACCTGCGGGACAGGTTTACACACCGGTGGAATCTCCTCGTGGCGAGCTTGGTGCACACCTAGTTTCTGATGGCGGAACCCGCCCATATCGCGTGCATTTCCGCACCCCTTCCTTTAGCAATCTGCAATCAACCTCTGCGATGTGTGAAGGTTCTTTGATCGCTGATGTTGTTGCTGCGGTTGCTTCGATTGATCCAGTGATGGGAGATGTGGACCGCTAATGCCACTAACAGCTGCTGATAGTCCAGTAATGGATTCCATTATCAACCGTTATCCACGTTCTCGTTCGGCAATCATGCCTTTGTTGCATTTTGCGCAATCAAAGGATGGTTATGTAACACCAGAGAGCATTGAGGTAATTGCGCAGAAGTTGAATCTTGAAACCGCCGAAGTTAGTGCAGTTGCAACTTTCTATACCCAGTACAAGCGAAAACCGGTTGGTGAATACCATGTTGGTGTTTGCACCAATACGTTGTGCGCGGTCATGGGTGGAGATGCGATCTTCGAAGCGCTCAAAGATCACCTTGGAATTGAAAATGATGAAGTAACAGCAGATGGAAAAGTCTCAGTAGAGCACATCGAGTGCAACGCAGCATGTGATTACGCACCAGTTGTAATGGCCAACTGGGAGTTTTACGACAACCAGACTGTGCAATCTGCTAAAGATTTAGTTGATGCGATGCGTCAAGGAAATCCACCAGCGCCAACCCGCGGTCCAAACAAACTTCCAACTTGGAAGGAAAACTCTGCGGTGCTTGCGGGCTTGAATGATGGTCGCGCACATGAAGGTGTTCAGGCTGGAGAACCAACATTGCTAGGTTTGAAAATCGCTAAAGAACAAGGAGCCAAG
The DNA here is from genome assembly GCA_041159565.1 of Actinomycetota bacterium. GTDB lineage: Bacteria > Actinomycetota > Actinomycetes > Nanopelagicales > Nanopelagicaceae > MAG-120802. The sequence goes on from JBEAXZ010000120.1 coordinate 2,487, forward strand.
TAAATGACAAAGCTGACTCCCGTACTTTCTGCTTCCTGGGATCAAAAAGATTCCTTCACTATTGAGGGCTACAAGCGCAATGGTGGTTATAAAGCGGTAGAAAAAGCCTTATCAATGGCCCCCGATGATGTTATTCAATTAGTAAAAGACTCCGGTCTGCGTGGTCGCGGTGGTGCGGGCTTCCCAACTGGAATGAAATGGGGCTTTATTCCGCAGGGCGATAACAAAGAGCATTACTTTGTTGTTAACGCCGATGAGTCAGAGCCAGGTACCTGCAAAGACATGCCAATGCTTATGGCTAACCCACATGTTTTGGTTGAGGGAATCATTATTGGTTCATATGCGATCCGCGCTAACCATGCCTTTATTTATATCCGCGGCGAGGTCACACACATCATCCGTCGCGTGCAGCAAGCAATCGAAGATGCTTACAAAGCTGGTTACTTGGGTAAAAATATTTTGGGTAAAGGTTTTGATCTCGAGCTAGTACTTCATGTTGGTGCTGGGGCTTATATCTGCGGTGAAGAGACCGCGTTGTTAGATTCTCTAGAAGGTTTCCGTGGTCAACCAAGACTTCGTCCACCATTCCCAGCTATTGCAGGTCTTTATGCCCGCCCCACAGTTGTAAACAATGTTGAATCTGTTGCATCGGTTCCAGCTATTGTTAATAACGGCGTCGAGTGGTTTGCATCGATGGGCACTGAAAAGAGCAAAGGTTTTACCTTGTACTCACTCTCAGGACATGTGAAAAATCCCGGTCAGTTTGAAGCACCACTTGGTGTGACATTGCGCGAGTTGATTGCACTTGCTGGCGGAATGC
>JBEAXZ010000121.1:0-3269 GCA_041159565.1 Actinomycetota bacterium
GGTTGCTAAGGAGTATCCAAAGGTTCAATGGGGCATCGTTGATGACTCATCAGTCACAGCACCTAACGTACAAAGCATTGTATTCAAGGAAGAAGAAGGCTCATACCTTGTCGGCCTTGCAGCTGCGATGACAACAAAATCTGGTCGAATCGGATTTATTGGTGGCGTCAATACACCTCTAATCGCAAAGTTTGAGGCTGGCTTTATTGCTGGTGCAAAAGCGATTAATCCAAAGATCAAAATCCAATCAACCTATATCTCCAACTTCCCAGATTTCTCAGGATTTAACGATCCTGCAAAGGGATATGAAGCTGCCAAGGGTATGTACCAAAACGGCGCGGATGTTGTTTATGCAGCAGCTGGCGGAACCGGAACTGGTATGCACAAGGCTGCTTCTGAACTTGGAAAGTGGTCCATTGGTGTAGATGCTGATGAAGCAACCTACCCAGCTCACAAGGATTACAAGTCAACCATCCTTACCTCAATGCTAAAGCGCGTTGATCTTGGTACCCGCGCATTTGTTGCCGATGCACTAGCTGGCAAGAAGACCGCAGGAGTTAAGACCTGGGGCTACAAGCAAGGTGGCGTTGGATATACAACAACTGGTGGATATCTAAAGGATGTAACAAAGGTAATCAACACCTATGCAAAGAAGATCTCAAGTGGAGCAGTAAAAGTTCCAACAGATCCAAGCAAGGCATAAATAAGTAAATAATGATGGGGTGCGCTACCAAAAGTAGCGCACCCTGTTTTTAAAAAAGGGGAATGCAATTGTCAAATGTCCTACAGGTTGTTGGTGTTGAAAAGCGATACCCCGGCGTTGTGGCCAATAGAGATGTCTCTATTCAGATTGAGGCAGGAACGATTCACGCCATCATCGGAGAAAATGGCGCAGGTAAATCCACATTAATGAAAACCCTTTATGGCTTGATCAAGCCAGATGCTGGACAAATTAAAGTTTTTGGCAGTGAAGTAAATTTAAAATCTCCTCAAGACGCAATCGCGCTTGGCATTGGAATGGTGCACCAACATTTCAAATTGGCGGACAACGCGACAGTTTTAGAGAACGTTATTTTAGGAAGTGAGCCAACTCGTTTTGGCTTTGTAGTGAAGTATGAAGAGGCACGCAAGAAGTTAATTGAGATTGCAGAGAATTACGGTTTGGATATCGACCCAGATGAGCCACTTTCAAATCTTGGAGTAGGCGAAAGACAGCGTGTCGAGATTGCCAAGGTTCTGTTCCGTGGCGCAAAAATCCTAATTTTGGATGAGCCGACCGCGGTCTTGGTGCCACAAGAGGTTGAGGAGTTATTTGCGAACCTTCGTGAACTCGTGAAAAAGGGTTTAACGGTAATTTTTATCTCACATAAATTAGATGAGGTTTTATCAATCGCAGATGACATAACCATTATGCGTCAAGGCACAACAGTCGCATCGAGAAAACCAAATAAGACTAATAAAAAAGAGTTAGCTGAATTGATGGTTGGTGGCGAGTTACCAAAACCAAAGGCGGGAGAGCTAAAAGTAAGTCCAGATAGTGTTTTAAGTATTAAATCCGCCTCATATTTCCGGAGTGACGGGCGTCAGATTCTTGATGATGTGAATCTAGAGCTGCACGGTGGAGAGATTGTCGGATTAGCTGGTGTTGAAGGTAATGGTCAAAGCGAGTTAATTGAATTGATTATGGGCTTAATTCAGCCCGCTACAGGAACTGTAGAGGTGCTTGGCCTAAATGCGGCAACCACATTGACTCGAGATATTAGAAATGCCGGAGTTGCTTATATTCCGCAGGACCGTCAAAGAGATGGTCTCTTAATGACCGCACCTCTTTGGGAAAATCGCATCCTGGGGCATCAATTTGCCGAGCCTATGGCCAAGAACATATGGGTAAATAAAGGTGCAGCCATTCAAGATTCAAAACGAGTAGTTGATGAGTTTGATGTTCGCACCCCAGGTATTAATGTCTTGGCTAGCGCTCTCTCTGGTGGAAATCAACAGAAATTTATTGTGGGCCGTGAGTTAACTGGAGATCCAAAGTTAATCGTCGCAGCGCAACCAACTCGAGGAGTTGATGTCGGTGCTCAAGCCATTATTTGGGAGCATTTAATGCAGGCCCGTTCTAAGGGGGCTGGAATTCTTTTAATATCGGCCGATCTGGAGGAGCTCTTCTCACTCTCTGATCGCATCGCCGTTATCTACAGCGGAAAGATAGTTTCAATCTTGAACCCTGCAAAGACCACGCCCGAGGACCTCGGTCTAGCCATGACAGGAGCAAAGAGCGCATGACAAAAAGCCGGCTTTTTTGGGGGATAGTGGCGCCGACCGCTGCGATTATTAACTCACTATTTTTCGTCTACATTATTCTAAAACTTCGTGGCGTAGAGCCTATAGAGATGTTCAAACTCATGATCTCTTACGGTTTTGAACCCCGTAATTTAGTTTCTGAGATTAATCAGACCGTTGCTTATTACATGGCTGGAGTAGCCGCAGCTATTGGCTTCAAGATGTTGCTATTTAATATCGGTATCGATGGCCAATATCGCATGGGAGCTTTTTTTGGAGCTGTTGTGGGTGCGGCGGTTAATTTACCTCCAGTTTTACATGTCTTACTTATTCTCGTGGTAGCAATGTTGGCAGGTGGAGCTTGGGCTGCGATTGCTGGATACTTAAAGGTAAAACGTGGAGTTAATGAAGTTATCTCAAATATTATGTTGAACTTCATCGCAGCTGCAATCATCGCATTCTTATTGAGCCCGAATCTTTTAGGTTCACTTCCAGAGGGTTCGCAGAACTTACAGACCAAACCAATTCCGGCAAGTGGTCAGATGCCAACTATCAAAGCCTTTGACGGTGAAATCTATTCATTCTTGTTTATAGCAATCGTGGTTGGTGTTGGCTACTGGATTCCTTCCGCGCAGCTCGAGCAAGTGGCGTAAATGCTCCGGGAATGATATTTATTACCACAGTGCTTTCGGGTGCAATTGCTGGTTTGGTTGGAATCGGAACCTTGTTGTCTGACACCCATTCCTACAGCATGGCATTTCCATCTGGATACGCCTTTACTGGCTTGGCACTAGCGCTCTTGGGGCGAAATCATCCCGTTGGAATCTTTTTTGCTGCATTTCTCTGGTCATTCCTCGAGCGCTCCGCTCCAGTGTTGGAGTTTGAAGGAGTCCCGCCGGAGATTGTGATTGTTATGCAGGGAACTATCGTGCTTTCCATTGTTATTGCCTACGAGGTAGTCGCCCGTATAAATCTGCGTCAACAAC
>JBEAXZ010000122.1:0-3226 GCA_041159565.1 Actinomycetota bacterium
CCGCGGTGAGGTTATTGATGAGGCCGATTTAGAGGCAGCGCTTCGTAACGGCGATATTGCTGGCGCAGGTTTAGATGTGCGGGCCCAAGAGCCGCCAAAAGATAAGAGATTTACCGATTTAGCTAACGTCGTATTGGCGCCTCATGTTGCGGGCATTACGCAAGAAAGCCAGGCCGCTATTAATCAGGTTTTAGTTAGTGAAATCCGCGCCTCCCTTTCTGGGGGAGTTCAAAAGTATGCGGTTGGCGCGGTAAAGCAGGCAAAGTAATGAGCATCAAAGTAGAGCATGCCTTAACCCATGCCACAGCAATGTTGGCGGCAGCTGGGGTTCCAGAAAATAATGCCGCTTTAACTGCACGAGCCATCGTTACCTCAGATGTTTGGGGAAATCCCAGCCATGGACTTATGCGTCTACCTTTTTATCTGCAAAGGATAAAAATGGGTGGTGTTAATGGCGGAGCTGAGTTAAAAATTATCTCTCAACGCGGTGCAATCACCAGCATTGATGGTGAAGATGGCTTGGGACATTGGCAGGTTTGGCAGGCTGCAGAGATGGGTGTGGCAAAAGCCAAAGAGTTTGGTATCTCATTGGTTTCCGTTAAAGACTCTAGTCATTGCGGAGCGCTTGGGGTTTATCTTTATCCTGCATTAGATGCGGGACAGATTTCTTTAATCTTTACAAATGGTCCAGCTGTAATGCCAGCGGTTGGCGGCAACGCACCATTGTTATCTACTAGCCCCATTGCATCTGGTGTGCCATCAAATCCGCCGATGATTATTGATCTATCAACCTCTGCAGTTGCGCGCGGCAAGATTGCTAACGCAGCGAAAGCAGGTGGCTCAATTCCTGAGGGATGGGCGGTAAATGCAAAGGGTGAGCCAATCACCGATGCCAAAGAGGCGTTGATGGGAATGTTGGCACCGTTAGGTGGCGCAAAAGGTTTTGCACTTGGCTTGATGGTTGAATCTTTATCTGCCGGATTAAGTGGTGGAGCTTTGTCACGCGAGGTTCCGGATATGTTTAATCCAGATGATGACACTAAGCCGCAAGGAATTTCCCACACAGTCATCACGATTGATCCCAATGATTTGGGGGATGCGGCTTCATATGAAGATTTCAATAAGTTAGCGGCCAGCATTACCGAAACCGGGGGACGAGTTCCCGGCAGTAAACGTGTACACCCAAATCATTTAGGTAGTGGGGATATCACAATTGCAGATGCGGTGCTCAAAGATTTGAACACTTGGTCGAATCAATTGGGCATGGGAAGTTTTGCGTGAAGTTAACCGCTAACAACCTTAAATATTTCTCCATAATATGCGCTGGAGTTGCACTGGCATACATAGTAAATAAATTTCAGGGTGCGATTTCGCCGTTATTTTTCTCTATGGTGTTGGGGTTAATTTTTGTAAACGCTGGAGGCTGGTCAGAGAAAGGCAAGGAGGCCGCCACCTTTGCCGCCAAGAAATGTTTGCGGCTTGGAGTTGTGTTCCTAGGGTTTCAAATCTCAATAGATAAATTTGTTGAGGTTGGACCACGCGGTTTGATTGCGGTGGTCATTATCGTGGCGGGGGTTTTCTTAGGATTACGTTTGGCAGCTCAGCGAGCTGGACTCAGTGAATCCTTATCAACGTTTATAGCGGGTGGTTTTGCAGTATGTGGAGCTACTGCAATTGCTGCAATCAGTTCGACCCGTAAGAGCGAAGAACGAGATGTTTCCTACGCAGTTGCTCTAGTCGCACTTTGTGGAACATTGTCAGTATTTGTCATCCCAACTTTGGCGACCGTATTTTCATTAAGCGATGCTACGGCCGGTGCTTGGATTGGTGCAGCGGTACATGATGTTGGCCAAGTTATTGCGGCTGCATCATTAATGAGTCCGGAAGCTTTGGACTCTGCGGTAATAGTTAAATTAACTCGGGTAGTTTTGTTAATTCCACTAATTCTTTTCTTAACCGCAACAAGTAAAGAAAAGGGCGTCGAGAAGAAATCATTGCGTACCGCTACGCCAACCTTTGTACTGGGGTTTGTACTTTGTGCGATAGTGGTAAATGCACTCTCATTGCCAGATTCTGCGATGACCGCAGGAAAAGAGCTTTCCAAGATCCTCCTATCCATCGGCCTCTTTGGAATGGGGCTCGGGGTTAAGTGGGCGGCCATTAAGGCTTTGGGTTCCAAACCCCTTTTGGTGGGGGTAGTGGCCTGGGTTGCATGCGGGGGATTTGCCCTCGCGGTGATCCGGGCGGTTGGCCTCTAGACGGTTGGGCTTTGGGCGAATTTCCCTTTTCTAACCCCCTCTCATAAACTCCCCCTCTGCCCAAATGAGGGCTCGGGACGAAAAAATGAGGTAGAGCTTGGCGAAAAAAGACGGTGCGATCGAAATCGAAGGCACTGTAGCTGAAGCACTACCGAACGCAATGTTTCGTGTTGAGCTTACAAATGGACATGTGGTTCTCGCACACATCAGCGGGAAGATGCGTCAAAACTATATTCGCATCTTGCCGGCTGACCGCGTGATCGTCGAACTCAGTCCATACGATCTCACCAGAGGTCGCATCATTTACCGGTACAAGTAATAAAGAAGTAAAAGAGATAAAGGAGTCTGATCGTGAAGGTAAAACCGAGCGTGAAGAAGATTTGCGACAAGTGCAAAGTCATTCGTCGTAATGGTCGCGTGATGGTCATTTGCGACAATCTCCGACACAAGCAACGTCAAGGTTAATAACAGAGTTAAACAACTAAATAAGTACGCGTGACGCGACAACTGAGTTAAATCAGTTGACCTCCTGACTGAAAGCGGGAGCCGGATAAATATTCGGAGGCGTTGCGGAGGACTTTCAGATTATGGAAAGAAGTATGTGATGGCACGTCTAGTTGGCGTCGATCTGCCGCGTGAAAAACGGCTAGAGATCGCGCTGCAATACATTTTCGGAATTGGTCAGACCCGCGCAAAAGCAACACTTGCTGCGACCGGTGTTTCTGGCGATATCCGAGTTAAAGATCTACAGGAACCAGATCTAATCAAGCTTCGTGAATACATTGAAGCAAATTACAAGATCGAAGGTGATCTCCGTCGTGAGATCGCAGGCGACATTCGCCGCAAAGTTGAAATTCAGTGCTACCAAGGAATTCGCCATCGTAAGGGGCTTCCAGTTCGTGGTCAGCGCACTCACACCAACGCACGTACTCGTAAGGGTCCACGCGTTGCAATCGCTGGCAAGAAGA
>JBEAXZ010000123.1:0-3222 GCA_041159565.1 Actinomycetota bacterium
CGAAATAACCGCTTTTAGTGATGCTGTGGTAGTAGATGGGTCGATTCCGACCCCCCAAAAGGTACCGCCATTGACGGTGCACTCAAGATAGGCAGCTGCATTTGCATCTCCACCTGCGCTCATTGCATGTTCGTAGTAATCAGCTACTTGAACATCAATGCCATGCGCCTGCAAAACTCGACAGAATGCGGAGATCGGTCCATTTCCATCTCCGGCAAGAGTCAAGGCTTTCTTGTTATCCAATAAATCAACACTCAAACTAACCTTGCCATCAGCGCTACTTGATTGAGTTAAACCAGATAATCTAAATCGACCCCATTGATTCTCATCTGCAGGCAGATACTCATCAACAAAGATGCGCCACATCTGCTCGGGGAAAACCTCTCCCCCTTGATCATCAGTGTGAGACTGAATTACCTGACTAAATTCGATTTGCAAACGTCGCGGCAAATCAAGCTGGTGTTCGCTCTTCATTATGTAGGCGACTCCACCCTTGCCGGATTGAGAGTTAACTCTGATAACCGCCTCATATGATCTACCAATATCTTTTGGATCGATAGGAAGATAAGGCACCGCCCAGGTAAATTCATCTATCTCTTTACCCGCAGCCTTGGCATCATTTGCTAGATGTTCAAAGCCTTTCTTGATGGCATCTTGATGTGAACCACTAAAGGCGGTGAAAACTAAATCGCCACCATATGGATGGCGTTCCGGAACTCGCAATTGATTGGCGTACTCAACGGTTCGCCTAATTTCTGGAATATCGCTGAAATCAATCATTGGATCTATCCCATGGCTCAGCAAATTCAATCCTAGGGTTACTAAACAAACATTTCCGGTGCGCTCGCCATTTCCAAATAGAGTTCCTTCGATGCGATCTGCGCCGGCCAGGTAACCAAGTTCGGCGGCCGCAACTCCAGTGCCGCGATCGTTATGGGGGTGCAAACTTAAAACGATGCTCTCGCGGTACTTCAAATTACGGTGCATCCATTCGATGGAGTCTGCGTAAACATTTGGTGTGGCTAGCTCCACAGTTGCAGGAAGGTTGATGATGGTTTTCCACTCGGGAGTGGGCTGCCAAACATCATTAACCGCGTTGCAAACCTCGAGAGCAAACTCCAGCTCAGTGCCGGTGTAAGACTCCGGTGAGTACTCAAAAGAGATCTTGGTTCCAGGAACCGTAGACATCAACTCTTTGCAAAGCTTTGCGCCATCAACTGCAATCTTTTTGATGCCCTCTTTGTCTAGACCAAAGACAACCCGACGTTGCAATGTAGAGGTTGAGTTATATAGGTGAACAACAGCCTGCTTTGCTCCAACCAAAGATTCATATGTGCGGCGAATCAGATTCTCGCGGGCTTGAGTCAAGACCTGGATAGTTACATCATCAGGAATTAAGCCATCATCAATTATCTTGCGGACAAAATCAAAATCAGTTTGGCTGGCACTTGGAAAACCAACCTCAATCTCTTTGTAACCCATCTTCACTAGCAGGTTAAACATCGCTAACTTGCGCGGTACATCCATCGGATCAATCAGGGCCTGATTGCCATCTCTCAGATCAACGGAACACCACTGCGGCGCCTTAGTCATTTGCTTGGTCGGCCAGGTTCGGTCATTCAAGACAACCGGCACAAATGATGAATATCGATGCTTTGGCATCTTTGATGCGATCTGTTCTGGGAAATTCACTGCTACTCCTTAAATCTAATGGGTTTACCGGATTGTTAACCGGCGAAGAAAAACCCCGCAGCGAGGAGACCGGTTAAATGGCCTCGCCACGGCAGCGAAGGAGGAGTGTGTTTAGTGAAAGCAGTTCGCTGCGCATCATGCGTAAAGGCTATCTAATCCCTTAAAGGACTGGCAAGTATCGATCAAGCTCGAAGGCGGTTACGCCTAAAGTTTCGCGAACCAACTGACTCTTTTCCATCTCGCCAATAGCCTCATTTAGATTGGCGGGCAGCGTCTTAGGATTTGAGACTTTTTCTAACTGGTATTTCTCCTCGACCCCTTTAAGTCCCGCGGCGATTGTTACCGCAAAGGCTAGGTATGGGTTACAAGCTGAATCAGGGGCTCTAAATTCGATACGAGTTGAGTTCTCTTTCTTTGGTTTATACATCGGAATACGAATCATCGCGTCACGATTTTCTTTGCCCCAGGAGATTTTGGCGGGCGCCTCTCCACCGCCATGAATTCGCTTGTAAGAGTTAACCCATTGATTTGTTACTGCAATGAACTCAGGTGCATGTTTGATGATTCCGGCAATAAAGGACCTTCCGATATCGGAAAGTTGCTCCTCTTTGCCCTCTTCATAAAATGCATTTTTCTCCCCTTGGAAAAGTGAGAAGTGGGTATGCATTCCTGAGCCAGCATGTTCGGTAAATGGCTTTGGCATAAATGAGGCATGGAAACCCTGATCCAATGCGACCTCTTTAATGATGTGCCTGAAGGTCATAATGTTGTCGGCGGTGCTCAATGCATCTGCGTATCGCAGATCAATTTCTTGTTGCCCAGGCGCTCCTTCGTGATGACTGAACTCAACTGATACACCCATCGCCTCCAGCAAAGTAATCGCTTGTCGACGGAAGTCATGACCAACCGCTGTAGGTGTATGGTCAAAGTAGCCACCGTAATCCACTGGAGTTGGCTTTACGCCAATAGCCGGTGCATCTTTAAATAGAAAGAACTCGATCTCCGGGTGGGTGTAGCAAGTGAAACCCATCTTGGCGGCTTTATCTAAAGTTCGCTTCAGTACATTTCTAGGATCAACTGGAGACGGAGCTCCATCTGGCAATGTGATGTCACAAAAAATACGGGCCGCCCCAGGTTTTTCGGTTCGCCATGGCAAAACTGAAAAGGTTGCCGGATCTGGTTTAACCAACATGTCAGATTCAGTTCCACGGGCAAAACCTTCAATCGCTGAACCATCAAAACCAATTCCTTCAGCAAATGCACTCTCCAACTCCGGAGGTGCAATGGCAACTGATTTTAAAAACCCGAGAACATCGGTAAACCAAAGCCGCACGAAGCGAATATCGCGCTCTTCAAGGGTGCGCAAAACGAACTCTTGTTGTTTTGCAAGGGTTACAGCATTGGATTCCTGTGAAGGCATCGATGAGGAAGACATGGGCGCGATTGTGCCCTGCTCGAGTTACGGCCATGTTACAAAAGCCGCTGCAGCCAGCCTGACTAAATTACGAAGAGCTCCGAGGCATCAATATC
>JBEAXZ010000124.1:0-3192 GCA_041159565.1 Actinomycetota bacterium
TTCGGCATCAAGTGCATCAAGAATTCCTTGGGCTAATTGCGCCATGATTCGCCGCCAGTTAAATCCTGTGCTGCATTTTTTCCATACCAATTGTTGATCATGGCACGAGCAACTGAAATTATCGGAGGCAGCAATAGCTCTGAATTAGCAATTTTGTTTTTCAACTCATCGCGGGTTAGCCAAATAATCTCTTCAATCTCTTCGCCATCAGCCTTTACTGAATCAGGGTTAGTGATTACCGCTTCGTAGGCGATCATGATTGAGGCGGGAAATGGCCAGGGCTGCGAACCAAGATAATGCATTCCGGAAACTTTTCCACCGCATTCTTCAGCCACTTCTCTAATTACACAACTTTCAAATGATTCGCCTGGTTCAACAAAACCAGCAAACGTTGAGAAGCGTTTTGCCGGCCAAACTTTTTGACGTCCCAACAAAATTCGATCTCGCTCATCCTTAACTAAAACGATAATCGCAGGATCGGTGCGCGGGTGATGAGAGGCACCGCAGGAATCACACTCCCTTACCGCTCCACCAAACGTGAAGTGAGTAGAGGAGCCACACTTGGCACACCTCTGATGAGATTCATGCCATTGGGTGAGCGCCAAGGCATGAACAGCTGCACCAATTTGGAGATCATCTAAATCTGCGCCAATACTTCTTAAGGATTGATACTCCTCAGGAAACTCTTTTTCTTCATATTTTGTGTGAACAACAAAGTAAGGGGTATTTGATTCATCTAAACCGAGGAAGTACCGCGTGGTTTCCGATTCTGAAGGTTCGATGTATTTCAAAGCCTTTCCCGCAACTAAAAATCTATCCCCCAGCATTTTGATTATGCGGGCCCGCTGCCAAAGCTCATCAAGTACCGCTTTCTCAGCACGTAGATGTGCGGCTCGATCTAGTTTTGAACGGGAGAGCGGAAGATTTAGCAGCACGGGCAGACCCTACTAGCCTCTCCCGCATGGCCTCTACCTCAGGTTTCACCGTGACCTCATGGAACTTGTTGCATGGAATGGCTATCCCTCCTCAATCACCAACCACACTCGCAGAGGCGCTAGCCAAACTCCATGATTCAATCAACTCTGATGTCGTAGCTTTGCAAGAGGTTGATGTGCAACAAATTAGATCGGGACATGGCAATCAAGTTAAAGAGGTTGCTGAGTTAATTGGCGCTAAGTATTGGGCCTTCGCACCTGCCATGTACGGCACGCCCGGTGAAAAGTGGCATGGTGTAAAAGATGAAATGGTTTTTGATAATGAATCTTCCCTGCCAAATGATGCGATGTATGGCATTGGTATGGTTTCCAAAATTCCAGTTAAAAGATGGCACCGAATTAATCTAGGCAAAGCACCGCTTGGCATGCCTTTGTTAGTTGCCGGAGAGAAACGTCCCAATTTAATTTATGTATCTGATGAACCAAGATCCGCTCTTGTTGCTGAGTTAGAAAATGGAATCTCTGTAACTACTACCCATCTCTCATTTGTGCCGGTTAAGAACGCAATTCAGCTGCGCAAGATAAGTAAGTGGGTAGAGCAACTTCCCGGCCTGCACATCATGACTGGAGATTTCAATCTGCCATGGGGCCTAGGGCCAAGGATCTCGGGTTGGCATGATTTAGCGGTTGGGCCCACATATCCATCATGGAAACCCTCTATCGAGTTTGATTACATAATGAGTAAAGAGTTAACGCCAAAGGATGTTAAAGCGCAGATCCATGAGCATTATGGAATAAGTGATCACAGAGCTATCTCTGTAACCCTGCTTTAAGCGACATCTACCTTTCGGCTCAAACTCTCTTTATGGGTATTGAAAATACTCAACAGCTCATTGCGTTTGGTATCTGGCATTGTGAAACCCGCAGCGTAAGCAGACCAAGCCTTTAATTGATTGAGATTAGTGCAGCCATGAAGCCTAGAAATCAGCGACTCCCAATCACTTTTAGTCAATGGTTTGCGGGGGTTGGTGCGCTGAACTTTTGACATCTCTTCGCGACTTGGGCGCTTGCCTTTTGTAGCAAAACCTAAATTAGCCAGACATCTTCCAATGCTTGAGGTCTCACAGTTCTCGCTGGCGTTAGAACGGTTTACTGGAGAGCTACCTTCGATCTCAGTAGCAAAACCAGTGGATTGCGGGCGTACATCCTCGGAGTTGGTGTAAGCCTCAGTGCGGCAGATCCATTCAATTCTGCCATCGGGACGTTCGGTGCGTTGTAGATCGGTGAGCAATCTTCCCTGCGGATACTTTTGCCAAAATGCGCGGATTCGGTTTTCAACTGGTTCGTAATCATTTAAGTTGAAGTAGCTCATTACTGTCCCACCGCCATCTGAAGTTCTTCTGCCATTACAGAGGTAGGTGTAAGAGTGCCGGCCCGAAAAGCCTCTGTGAGAACCTCGCGACCGCCATTTAGAAAACGAGTGGCGATATAGGCATCACGGGAGTTGAAGGAAATGAAATCCAGCACCTCGCCGGTGCGCTTGTAAATCGCCTTTCCTTCCACATTGGTGACGGAGTCCATGACATGTTTGCGGAAGGATTCGCGAACCGATTCAACAATCTCATACTCGTAATTGCTTTTTACCCATTCGGTAAAAGCTTTTTCATTTAGAACCTCTGGTGTATTACGAGGTTGAATTAAAGAGACCTTTGCAATCTCTTCACCTTCGAGGGCAGCCTTGGCAGAGTCCGCGCCAACCTCTTCGAGAGCAGCAGCAAACTCACGCCTTAAACGATCTTTGGCTTCCTTTGCGGCGTCGGCAATTAAGGTAATTGCCGAGAGTTGAAATGCGAGCTCTCGTAGATTCATGTGGACCCTCCTGCTGGTTTCTTGATGCAGGTGAGTACACAACCGACCACTGACAAAACCGCTTTTTACGCGGCAAAACGGCGTGTCTGAGGGGTTTAGCCCTCTTGGTTCGCCTTTTTGGCCTTGGAGGTCAAGCGAGAGCGCTCATTTTGATCCAAAACAACTTTGCGGATGCGCACATTAACTGGGGTTACCTCGACGCACTCATCCTCGCGGCAGTACTCCAAAGCCTGTTCCAAGTTAAGAATCTTTGGTGGAATCAAACGCTCATTTTCATCAGAACCTGAAGCCCGCATGTTGGTAAGTTTCTTTTCGCGGACGATATTTACATCCATATCTTCCGGACGAGAGTTCTCACCAATCACCATACCTTCATAAACGTCAGCAC
>JBEAXZ010000125.1:0-3187 GCA_041159565.1 Actinomycetota bacterium
CCGCTCTTTACCTTGCTGTGTTTTCGGGAATCTTGATCTACCTTGCAACAAGCCATATTTTGCCTGAAGCGCATGCCCGACATGCTTCACGATGGACTTTTGTCTCCACTCTTGCCGGTGTTGCAATCATGTGGGGTTTAGTTAGTCAGTTGCACGCTGTTCATGTTCACTCTCATGATGAAACCTCAATTGAAAAAGGTGTAGAGGATGAACACCAGCATGTAGAAGAAGGTCATGAAGAAGATGATCATGATCACGACCACAATGAGTAGGCATGAACAAGTCTGAGATAAAAGTCATTGCGGTTTTAGAGCGGGTTGGTGGATTTGCCTCCGCTCAAGAGCTCTATCAATTACTACAAAGAAGTGGTGAATCTATTGGATTAACCACGGTGTACCGCGCTCTGCAATCTCTTGTTAGCGACAAGATTGTTGATCAATTACGGCGCGAAGATGGCGAAGCAATTTACCGACTGTGTGGTGATAGTCACCACCATCACCTTGTTTGCAAACAATGTGGATCTACAGTTGAGATAGAAGGCTCAGCTATAGAGCGTTGGACCAAGGCGATGGCAGAGGAGCACGGGTTTCGCGAAGTGGGCCACACCGCTGAAATTTTTGGAATCTGCCCGGCCTGTTAATCATGGGTGATTTTCGCGGCATTCCAACACCTATTTGCCCATACTGCAGTAGTAATCTAATTCAAATCACCGCAGCATTTGATCCAGTTACTTATGAAATAGAGATGTATCTAATTGACAACGCAAAGTGCGCTGATTGCGGTGCACTGCTCACCGCTCCCACTCCCTCAGATTTACCGGCCGCTTAAGGATTCTAGGGCCGCTTGATTTTCCCTATTTGCCGGTATGACCCAGCGCTTGAAGTTTTCATTTTCAAACTCCAAAACTAAAACTGGATTCCTTTTATAAACGACACAGAAATCTTTTCCTTTTCGGTGTCGCATCGTTCCCAACATAATTACATAGGGAAATCCCGTACCTGGAGCACGGATGCCACGCAATACTTTTGTGGTCCACGGTTTATCTTCTTTGGAAACCGAAACCAGGTTTTCAATTCGAGCCGTCGGAGAGCCATGAAAGGCACCGAGCTTTTCTAGTATTGAAAGCTGGTAGGTCAATTGACCCTCTTGAATCTTTAACACTTCACGACCTATTCAAATATTGGACCAACGGTGCGGCTTCTCTTGATTTCAAAGAATCCTGGGTAGCTAGCGACTCCAACGACCCCATCCCAAAGTTTTCCTGCCTCTTCTCCTTTTGGTGCCGGAGAGATTACTGGACCAAAGAAAGCTGTGCCTTCGACAGAGATGATTGGGGTGCCAACATCATTTCCGACCAATTTAATGCCACGTTCATGAGACTCAATAATCGCCTCATTAAGAGATTCATCATTCATTGCGGTAGCTAAGCTTTTATCTAGGCCAACCTCCTCCAATGCCGCTTCAAACAATGCTTGGTTTACCTCCTGCTTTTGCAGGTGAATCCTTGAGGAGATTGCCGTGTAAAGCGGCAGAGTAGCTGCTGAGCCATGAGCTTTTTGTGCTGCTGCAATAACCCTTGTGCAATTCCAGGATCGAACCAAACCCTTTTTATACTCTTCGGAAAGTTCTTTATCGCGATTTAGGTGGGCGAGAGAAAACAGGTTCCAGTTGACCTCAATTTCACGAACCTTCTCCACCTCCAGAATCCAACGCGATGTCATCCAGGCCCAAGGACAAACTGGATCAAACCAAAACTCCGCTTTAGTCTTCATGGTTACGCCTTTCCAAATCGTCTTTCTCGGTCTGCATAAATCTCTATTGCCTTCCACAATGTTTGTCTTGTGACATCGGGCCACAAGACATCCATAAACACCATCTCGGCATAAGCCGACTGCCAAAGCAGGAAGTTAGAGGTTCGTTGTTCCCCTGATGACCGTAAGAATAGGTCTACATCTCTCATTTGAGGTTCATCAAGATACTTAGCAAAAACCTTTTCATTTATCTGCTCCGGCTTCAACTTCTTACGTTGAATGTCCTGCGCCAGCTTTTGAGCGGCATCAGCGATTTCCGCCCGCCCGCCGTAATTCACACACATATTCAAAGTTAAAACTTTGTTTTTAGCGGTCAACTCTTCGGCTATCTGTAGTTCTTCGATCACAGATTTCCATAATTTCTGTGGCCTGCCGATCCAACGCACCCGAACACCCATGCGATGCATCTCATCTCTGCGCCTTCTTATAACATCACGGTTAAAGCCCATTAGGAACTTAACCTCGTCAGGTGAACGGCGCCAGTTCTCTGTAGAAAAGGCAAATGCTGATAACTCTTTTACCCCAATTTGAATCGCACCCTCGACAACATCAAATAAAGCACTCTCGCCTTTTTCATGCCCTTTGGTCCGAGGTAAGCCACGCTTCTTCGCCCAGCGCCCATTGCCATCCATAACTAAGGCAACGTGATGCGGAACTTTGTCTTTATCGATTTTCGGCGGTTTCACGAGCTAACTCTTTCGACCATAGGTAAAGAACGTAAACCTTTTTCCAAATGCCACTGCAGGTACGCCGCTACCAAACCAGATGCTTCTCTCCTATGTCTAATTTCGCTGTGGTCTGCGCCATCCCAATTTCCAGTTAATAAATCTGACATTAAATGCAATGTTTCAACAGATGGGGTCGCAGAAGCAGAAGGTTTGCAGTTAACACACACTGATCCGCCACCTACTAAAGAGAAATACTTATGTGGACCAGGAGCCTCGCATCTAGAACAGATTGTCATCGATGGTGCATATCCCGCGATAGATAGAGAGCGCAATAAGTAGGCATCAAGAATAAGTGAGGGATCATGTGATTCATGAGCCAATGCTTTAAGGCCCCCGGTAAGTAACAAAAACTGTTGCAAGGCAGGTTCACCTTCATTAGAGGTGAAACGCTCGGCAGCCTCCAATATCGCAGATGCGATGGTCCACTTTTGATAGTCATGAGAAATTGCATCGCCAAAGTTTTCTAAGCTCTCAACCTGAGTGACGACATCAAAGGTCTTTCCGGTGTACAGCTGAACATCCACATAACTGGCTGGTTCTAGGCGCGCACCAAACTTTGATTTAGTTCTTCTGACCCCTTTAGCAACAGCACGAATCCGCCCATGTTCTCTACTGATCAAAGTGACAATGCGATCAGCCTCACCCAAT
>JBEAXZ010000126.1:0-3183 GCA_041159565.1 Actinomycetota bacterium
GTAGAGCCCTAGCCTTCCAAGCTAGTTACGCGGTTTCGATTACCGTCGCCCGCTCCATTCTTTTAATCAACCAGTGATGCTTCCGACCAGCGTAATCACCGCGGTACCCGTTACAGCCATTGCATCAGATCTAGTTCCAGCCATTCCGTCAATTAGGTTTACAGCGAGCGAAGAGTCAGTAGAGCCAACTGAGATAGTTCCAATCACCAAGAATTGACTCCCTATCCAAGGTGCTCCATTCTTGAAATCGTCCACATTTGAAACCACGTAGTTATAAACAACCGTGTTACCTGTTCCACTTGAATATATTTCCAGACCAATTCGAGATAGCGCTGAGTTTGTTTTTCCTCGAACAGCAATTTCGAACTTGTATTTACCGCCAGCGGTTAATGTTCCAAAATATGTACTCAATGCAGAAGTGTTTGGTGTAGTAGTTTGCAAAGTAAAGTTTGGAACAGCCACAACTTGTACATTAGAAGGACCAGTAGCACCGGTTGCGCCAGTTGGGCCTGCGGGTCCTTGTGCACCAGTTGTTCCGGTATCTCCTTTTAGTCCTTGCAAACCTTGAGCACCTGTTGCACCTGTATCGCCTTTATCTCCCTTGTCACCTTTCGCTCCAGTTGCACCGATTGCTCCTGTGGCACCAGTTAAACCAGTTGCTCCCGTTAATCCAGTAGGACCTGTTAAGCCAATATCTCCTTTCTCTCCCTTGTCACCTTTCAAACCTTGTGCTCCAACCAATCCTTGTAAACCGGTAGCACCAGTTAAACCAATGTCTCCTTTATCTCCCTTTTCTCCGGTATCGCCTTTTTCACCTTTATCGCCCTTCTCTCCCTTTTCACCTTTATCTCCTTGCTCACCTTTCTCGCCTTTTTCACCTTTGGATCCTGTTGCATTATTTCCAGATGATCCGCGTTCGCCAGGTTTTCCATCCAGTCCTGCTGGCCCTTTTAGACTGACTGCTGATGGCCAGCGATTATTCTTTTTTGGGCCATAAATATTGAAGCTTGCTATATCTATATAGAAATCACCGTTGATACCAAGACTGGCAGCAGGTGAGCCTTTACCACTAAGCACCGTGTTGGCAATTGATTTATTAGTTCTTCCAGCAGAGTTTGCAGGCATAAAAGAATTACTTGTAATCAATGCAAATGCAGCTAGCATTGACACTATTCTCATTTGACTGGTCATGTTGCACTGTCCTTCGAATTTGAACCTCGCTCTTTTCGAGGCGTTTGAATATGAATAGTCAATGAGCTGGATTGCAATTAACAGGAGGATTTTTCTCTGGGAATTCTCAGAAGTTGAGCGTATAACGTTTTGTGAGGGCTCAGAACTCTGATGTGTCTCTCATGAAAAATGTCTAGTGCATTCAAGCTTTGGGAGTTTTATTCAGAGATCGAATACGAGGGTGTTCGACGTAAGTACTCAATATAGAAATCAATTAAGGAGTATGAATGAAGAAAAAGATAATCGCAGCTACGGCAGTTGCTGGTTTAACGCTAGCTCTTGGTACTGCTGGTATTGCTTCGGCTCATGACAACAAAATGGGTAGAGGAGGCAAGGCTGCGGCCGTTCTAGGTGATCTTGTTGCCAAAGGAACTCTGACTCAAGCTCAGGTTGATGCAATCAAGAACGCTATGTCAGATGCCCGTGAGTCGTTTAAAGCATCTCATGATGCAATGCGTGCAGAGCGCACCAAGGTCATTACAGACACTCTTGGAATCGATGAGGCCACGCTTAAGTCAAAACTTCAGGCTGGCGAATCACTTGCCACTATTGCAGGTGCGAAGAAAGATGCCTTGATCGATGCGCTTGTGGCGTATGAAACCAAAAAGATTGATGAAGCAGTTGCTGCAGGTAAATTAACAGCTGCGCAAGCCACCAGCCTAAAGGCCAATCTCAAGACTCGAATCACTTCTCATGTTGAAGAGACAAAGGGAATGGGCAAGGGTCACGGGAAAGGACATGGCAAGGGCAAGGGACATGGCAGAGGCGGCCACTAACTCCTGATTTTCCGCTCTTTCATTTCAGTTAACAAACCTTCTGAGACAGGAACCGCTGGCAGAAATGCCAGCGGTTTTCTTTTTTATTTGAGAAAGTAGGCCGGTGAAAATACACATTGGTAGCGATCACGCAGGGCTTGAATTCAAGAACAAGATTGTTGAGCATTTGAGAGCTCAGGGTCATGAAGTAGAGGATCACGGACCGCACGTTTATGACGCTCTAGATGATTACCCGGTGTTTTGTATTCCTGCTGCAGAGGCAACCGCCAGAGAGGCGGGTTCTTTTGGAATTGTGCTTGGCGGTTCAGGAAATGGCGAGCAGATGGCTGCCAACAAGGTTAAAGGTGTTAGAGCAGCATTGGTCTGGAGCGTAGAGACCGCCAAGCTAGCTCGCGAACACAATGATGCCAACGTGATTTCAATTGGTGGCCGCATGCATGATGAAGAGTTCTGCTTGAAACTAGTGGATACCTTCTTAGCCACGCCATTTAGTGGAGATGAAAGACATGTTCGAAGAATTGGTCTTATGTCGAAATATGAAAGGGATGGAAAGCTTTAAGACTTTAAGTAATACTCAAAGTCAGTGACTACATGCTCTTTTGTTATTCCTTTACTCTCAAATTTAGTTAGCGGACGCCATTGTGGTCTTGGAATTACCCCTCCTCTGAAATTTGGGTTTGCGGCAAAGTTTTTTTCAATCTCTTGAGCGTATGGATACCAATCAGTTGCAATGTTTACCCGTCCCCCAGGTGCTAACTTCTTGGCCATGATCTCTATAAATGCTGGTTGCAAAAGCCGACGCTTGTGCTGTTTCCGCTTTGGCCATGGATCTGGAAAGAAAATGTGGAATGCATCAATTGAATGATCATTGGTGTGCTTTGTTAGAACTTCGAAAACATCTGCGTTGATAATTTTTAGATTTCTTACACCTAGGTTTTCAGCTCGGATTATCAAGGCTCCGATTCCTGGTTTATGAACCTCGACCGCTACATAACCGCTGTCTGGATTGTTTGCCGCAATCTGAGAGGTCGCTTCACCCATTCCGCTGCCAATCTCAAATACAACCTCTTTTGGTTTCAAGGATGGAAATAGTTCTTTGGGATTGATGGTGCCTTGCAAAGGAATTTCAAACTTGTTCCAATGGTCGTAAAGGGCTTCTGATTGCGCCTTTGTCATC
>JBEAXZ010000127.1:0-3183 GCA_041159565.1 Actinomycetota bacterium
TGATTTAGATACCCCTGCGCCCATTGATTTAACCCGCATTCTCAGTGGCGCAGGACCTGTGCATTTAAATCTGCAGTTCGATGAGCCATTACTGCCTGAGGATTCCAGTGATTGGTTATCTGGAATTCATGTAACTCCATTGGTGCATGGCGAGATTGTTGCCGGAGAGATTTCAGTATCTGCTACCAAGAACTTACTAATTGTGGGACATGATCGCGCCGGCTTTAGCGCTGATGAGATTGAGGATTTAGCAGATGAACTAGGTGCGCCAATTGTTAGTGAAGATCCATTGGTCTTTGAAAACGCAATTGCCCATGCCCCAATAATTTTGTCTGACGAAAGAGTGCGTCGAGATTTAGCGGCAGATCTAGTAGTTGTCATTGGCCGTACTACTTTGTCCCGCAGCATTAACTCTTATATTCAAGGCTCCAACAAGGTGATGGTGATTGATCCACGGTTAGAAAAGATTGATACCGCACGCACCGCAGATGAAACCCACCATGTTATTCCAAAGGTAAAACAAGCTGTAGAAGCCGATGCGCTTTGGCACGATGCCTGGCATAAATATGAAGAGATTGCAGCAGCCGCTCTTGCCGTGTTGCCGGATTGGTCAGAGGCAGAGGTCGCTGCAGTGGTTGCAGAAGAGCTAGAAAATGACTCTGCCCTATTTATCTCATCATCTCGACCCATTAGAGATATCGAAAGTTTTGCAGTGCCAAGATCGGGAATTGAAACCTATGCCAATCGGGGCTTGGCCGGTATCGATGGCAACATCTCAACCGCAATGGGAATCGCGACAAAGCATGATGAAACCTATGCGGTGATTGGTGATCTCGCCTTTTTGCATGACATCTCTGCTTTAACCAATCCGACCACTGACACACTAACAATCATCGTGGTTGATAACGATGGCGGCGGAATCTTCTCTACCTTGCCACAACGTGGAGTCGATGGCTTTGAAGCGATATTTGGTACCCCTCATGGCCGGGATATCGCAAAGATTGTTCAAGGGTATGGCCTGTCTGCAGAGGTAGTTCATGGTGCTAAAGAGCTACACATTGCTTTGCAGCGCATTCATCCGCAGCTACATGTGATTGTGGCCAAGATGCCAGATCGCGAAACCAACGCAGATGTAATCTTTGAAGTAATTAAGAAATATAAGGAGTTAGTGCTTCTCTAACGCACTGCGCATAGGAAGAAGCTTGGCCTGGCTTTCGGCGTATTCACGTTCTGGATCAGAGCCGGCAACAATCCCGCAGCCGGCGTAAATTCTTATGGAGTGGCCATCATTTGAAATCTGGCCACAGCGCAAAGCAATACCTAACTCGCCATCTCCCTTGGCATCGATCCAACCAATTGGACCTGCGTAACGACCCCGGGAAATACCTTCTATTTCATCAATAGTGCGCTTGGCATATTCAGTAGGTGTGCCACAAACAGCGGCAGAGGGATGCAATCTAGAAACCAAAGCGAATATGTCTACTGGGTTTGCTGCATCAGATAAAACTCCGGTGACATCGGTTGCTAGATGCATGACGTTGGAGAGATGTAATACAAATGGCGTTTCTGGCACATTGGTAGAGGTGCAAAATGGCGAGAGCGCTTCAGCAACAGAACGAACTGCGTATTCATGTTCCTCTAAATCTTTCGAGGAGCGTGCAAGTGAACCAGCCAGCGCCAGATCTCTTTCATCATCACCGGTTTTGCGAATTGTGCCGGCCAAGATTCGGGAGGTAACTAGTGATTTACTCAAACGAACTAGAAGTTCTGGAGTGGCACCGACCAAACCATGGTTGGAGTAAACCCAGGTTGATGGATACTCCTGCGCTAGTTGTTGTAGAAGATTTCTTTGATTAATCTCTTCAGTAGTTGTGCCGGTAACAAACCGTGCTAACACGACTTTTTCTAGATTTTCATTTTTGATTTTATCTACCGCGCGCGCAACTCGATCCTGCCAAACATCACCGTTGCTGCCGCTCCAATTTAGATTAAGCGGCGTTGATTTGTGAGCGGCTTTTTGTAGCGCTGGTTGTGGGGTGGCGCCGATCCAAGTAATCCAGGACTTGCCATTTCGTTGTCCCACAACGACTTTAGGGATGATTAATACTGAATCCTCTGCTTCATCAAAGGAGAAAGAGGTAAAGAGAATCGGGCCAGTTCCGGTGCCATGGACATTGTTGTGAATTTCAAGGGCATTTACCTGTTCCCGCCACCAGCTGCGGGCTTGTTCAAAACGATTGGTGCCTTTAA
This sequence comes from Actinomycetota bacterium, assembly GCA_041159565.1. Taxonomy (GTDB): domain Bacteria; phylum Actinomycetota; class Actinomycetes; order Nanopelagicales; family Nanopelagicaceae; genus MAG-120802. Next base: position 2,251 of record JBEAXZ010000127.1, read on the forward strand.
CAACATGGGATTTATAAATCCCAAAACCAATTAATCCATCACCACCGCGCACCCAAGAGGTAAGCGCATCATCAGCGATCTCTGGAATTGCGATATCAAGCAATGGCGGATGCTCGCCGAGCAACTCCGTTGTGATTGATATATGCATAACGCTCCAGTTCAACTTGTGAAACAAGCCTACCGCTAGGGATGATAGGTCGGTGAGTCGAGCTGATTTAGGTAAGGATCCCGAAGAGGTTTCCTCGATGTTTGATGGCGTTGCCAAACGCTACGACCTAGTCAATGACCTTTTGAGTTTGGGACAGACCAAGCGTTGGCGCAAAAAAGTGCAGACCATAATTAATCCAACACCGGGCATGAAGATTCTTGATGTTGCAGCGGGCCCTGGTTCATCAAGTGAGCCGTTACATAAAGCTGGTGCTGATGTTACGTCTTTAGATTTTTCGGAAGGGATGTTGGCACAAGGAAGAAAGGCGCGACCTTATTTAAAGTTTGTAAAAGGTGATGCGTTGAATCTGCCATTTGGTGAGAATGAGTTTGATGTAACTACTATCTCTTTTGGTTTGCGAAATACCCATGATTACAAAAAAGCTTTGCAGGAAGCGTTGCAGGTTACCAAAGTTGGTGGCCGCATGGTGATTGTCGAGTTCTCAACTCCGACCTTTGCTCCTTTTCGCATTGTGTACATGAATTACCTAATGAAACTGTTGCCAAAATTGGCTCGTAAGACATCATCAAACCCAGCAGCCTATGTTTATTTGGCGGAATCAATCCGGGCCTGGCCCAATCAAGAGCAGCTGGCCGCTGAAATGAGTGGTGCCGGCTGGCGCAATCCATCGTGGGTAAACCTCACGGGGGGAGTTGTGGCAGTTCACACAGCCATCAAGGGCTCTTAATTTCCCTGTATTTATAGGGCTCACCTAAGATTTCCCG
>JBEAXZ010000128.1:0-3179 GCA_041159565.1 Actinomycetota bacterium
GGTTACTACATCTTCAGTAACCGGAGCCTCAATCTCCGCACCGCATTCGGCGCTGGGATATCCAGCAATGCCGCAGATCAAACCTGAATCCCCAGCGCGAACCTCCAAGGCACTTTGCAGAACATCTAAGCCAACTGAGCCTTCTTCAACAACGACACAATCAGAGAAGAACTCTCTTGGAGTTTCGCCTTCGGGTGCAATGTTGGCAGCGCCGAAATCGACAACTAATCCAACTCTGACCTTTCCAGCAGCCTCTGGTGTTTCGCCACATAATGCGTTGAAATCAGGATCCATCATCGGGTTGGAGGCAGGAATGTCGCTACTGCTAAATACAAATGCCCAACCTTCAACATCTCCATCCTTCACTTCAACAGATGGTCCAGTCATCGCAGCGGTCCAGGTGCTTGCGCCGGCTGACGCTTGGAAATACCCCCAATAGCGGTAACCCATTGCAGCATTTGCTGGAGATGCAAATTGGAAGATTAGAACAAACAGAGTTGATAAGAGTGAAAATACAGATAAATAAAACTTGGCCTTACTTTGAAACATGTGAACCTTTCATTAAGAAAAGGAGTTCACGATGGCGAAAAAAATTTCCGCCCCGCAAACCTCGACGGGTGGTAAAGAAACCTTTTGGGTGGTAATCCGACTTACCTCTCTCGAACATAAAGGTCGAGAAAAGTTCACGGTTGCGGGTCAGCGTCGGATTTTCACCGACTTCCCCAGTCCAGAAGGCTATTAAGTTGTGGCGCAAATAAACCATCAATGTGCCTACCTGGCAAGCAGCCACTACGCTCTGAACCATGGAATATAGACGTCTCGGCAGTTCAGGCATGTATGTCTCTGAAATTACCTATGGCAACTGGATCACCCACGGTTCACAGGTCGAGCAAGATGCCGCCATCAAATGTGTAAGGACAGCCTTTGATCTTGGTATTACTACCTTTGATACCGCTGACGTATATGCCGGAACCCGTGCAGAAACCGTGCTTGGTAAGGCGTTAAAGGGAATGCGTCGAGAGTCTTACGAACTTTTGACAAAGGTTTATTGGCCAACCGGCACAGGAAAAAATGATCGTGGACTTTCTCGCAAACACATCATGGAATCAGTCAACGCATCTTTAAAGCGTTTACAAACTGATCATATTGATTTGTACCAGTTCCATCGTTTTGATTATGAAACTCCATTAGAGGAGAGCCTTTCGGCATTTGATGATCTAGTTCGTCAGGGCAAGGTCATGTACATCGGGTTTTCAGAGTGGAATGCGGATCAAATTACTAGCGCACTTAAAATCCAAGATGCCAAGGGTTACAACCGATTTGTATCTAGCCAGCCGCAGTACTCAATGTTGTGGAGGGTTATTGAAAGCAAAGTGGATCCAGTTTGCAGAGCTGAAGGGATTGGTCAGATTGTTTGGTCACCGATTGCACAGGGTGCACTGACAGGAAAATATCTGCCAGGTAAAAAACCACCTACGGGATCCCGCGCTACCGACAAAAAAGGTGGTGCAAATATGATCTCGCGCTGGATGAAAGATGATGTCTTAACCGCAGTTCAAAACCTAAAACCAATCGCTGATCAAGAAGGCTTAACTCTGGCCCAATTAGCGGTGGCCTGGGTGCTGCAAAATCCAAATGTTTCAAGCGCAATTATCGGCGCCTCCAAGCCCTCTCAAATCAAAGAAAATGTAAAGGCCAGCGGGGTTAAGTTGTCCGCTGATACTTTGAAAGCGATTGACAAGGTATTAGGAAACCTGCCAGAGAAGGATCCAGCTAAAACAGTAAGCCCTCAACCAAGGGCTTAATTTATTTTTACTAAAGCTTGTCGCCGCGTTTAACTTGCGGAAGTGGTGCCCTCAAGCGGCGAATCTGAGTGGAGCGTAGCCAGCCATACATTCCCAATCCTTTAAGTGGCGCATCTGGGAAGCGAGTGGAAACCTCTCTCTTAATGCGACGGGTCAAGAAGATGCCATCAATTACAGAGAAGAGCAGTGCTGAGTACATCAGTGCGATCGCAGCAAACTGGACATAGACCACTGGAATCAAAGTCATGAATAAAACCAGAACTATTATTGGCAGAAAGAACTCACCAATAGATCTACGAGAATCTACGTAATTTCTAACAAATCTTTTTACCGGACCCTTGTCACGAATCGGCAACGCGTTTTCATCTCCACGCATGTAAGCCTCACGTTGTTGAGCGCGCAAAACACGAGCCTGCGCTTTCTGCAATTTCTTCGCCTGCTTGTTGGCCGCTGGAGCTAGACGGTTTACGACATTTTGCTGCTCCGCCTCTTTACGTTTTGGAGTTGGCCGACCTTTTTTCTCGCTCATATGGCTAAGGTAAAGCCAGCATTCGCTCGAGTGCAACTCGGGCATGATGCGCCGTATGCTCATCTACCTTGATTTGATTCACCAATCGCCCCTCAACCAGTGACTCCATCGCCCAGACGAGGTGCGGCAGGTCAATCCGGTTCATGGTCGAGCAATAGCAAACGGTCTTATCAAGGAAAATTACATTCTTATCAGGGTTTGAGGCGGCCAGTCGCTTGACCAGATTTAGCTCAGTTCCTACCGCCCAAGAACTACCAGCAGGTGCTGCAGAAACTGTTTTGATAATCATCTCCGTGCTACCAACAACATCACTATTTTTTACGACATCATGCTGGCATTCAGGATGGACAATTACATTAATCCCAGGAACTCGCTCTCTAACCTCTGCGATGTTCTCGGTGCTGAATCGACCATGAACAGAGCAGTGCCCACGCCACAATATTACTTTTGCGGCCAGAATCTCATCATCGCTTAATCCGCCATTAGCTTTCCACGGATTCCAAACCACACAATCAGTTAACTTTAGCCCAAGTTTTAGAACCGCTGTATTTCTCCCTAAATGTTGATCAGGCAAAAAGAAAACCTTTTCACCTTTTTCAAAGGCCCATCGCATCGCCCGTTCGGCATTAGATGAGGTGCAAACCGTTCCACCGTTTTCACCAGTGAAAGATTTGATTGCGGCAGAGGAGTTCATATAAGTGACTGGAATACTTTTCTCTGCGACTCCTAATCTTTGAAATACCTTCCAAGCCTCGGCCACTTGATTAGCGGTTGCCATATCTGCCATCGAGCAACCAGCGGCTAAGTCGGGAAGAATTACTTTTTGTGCCGGACTTGTGAGTATG
>JBEAXZ010000129.1:0-3159 GCA_041159565.1 Actinomycetota bacterium
GTTTCGGCGGTCATAGCGAGAGGGAAACACCCGGTCCCATTCCGAACCCGGAAGTTAAGCCTCTCAGCGTCGATGGTACTGCACGGGTCACCTTGTGGGAGAGTAGAACGCCGCCGGACTTATATTAAAAAAAGGGGTTGCAGATTACTGTGGCCCCTTTTTTATTTGTTGTCATGTTGGAGAATTTTTTACAAAGAATAAAGTGTTAGGAAGTTTATGGAGAACAAAGATCGTAGGTCATTTTCCGGTAAATCAACTGGAAAAAAGTTCGACCGTAAACCTTCAGATCGCAAACCTTCAGATCGCAAACCGGGCGACCGTAGAGATAGCAGCTCAAGGCCAGCGCGTGGTGGGGTAGACCGAAGAGCTGTTCGCGATATTAAAGACGAGAATCGTCGCGTTAGAAAATTCGCTGAACCCTCTATTCCAGAAGAGATAACTGGCAAAGAGCTAGAGAAGCGGGAAGCTTTTGCATTGCAATCTCTTGCTTTGGAAAATGCTGAAATGGTTGCCAAGCATCTAGTGGCTTTGAATATGTTTTTGGAGAGCGATCCGGAGCGTGCTTATTGGCATGGTCAATCCGCGGTTTTTAGAGCGGGACGTGTTGCGATTGTGCGAGAAAAAGCCGGAATTGCCGCGGTTCACTTCAAGAAGTTTGATGTTGCCATCAAAGAGTTAAGAGCGGCGCAACGAATCGCTGGATCCCCATCAGTAATCCCTTACTTAGCACAGTGTGAGCTTGCATTAGGGGACCCGCGGAAAACACTGGAAATTGCAGGCTCGGTAGATCCAAAGCTGTTGACGGTAGAACAACGTATAGAGCTTCGAATTGCAGCTGCAGGTGCTCGCAGTGCGTTAAAGCAATTTGATGCTGCGGTCGTTACCCTGACCTGTCCAGAATTGACGCTCGGAGATGCTTACTGGAGCACGAGATTAAGAACCGCCTATCGGGATGCATTGTTGCAGGCCGGTCGTAACTCTGAAGCTGATTCCTTCATGGCCAAATATCCACAAACATTTAACACCTCGGAGATCTAACTAGATAAAGCCTTAACCTCTACGACTCTGTAATTTCCAACTTCCAAAGTCGAGGAGTCTTCTGTGGGTAAAACAAAACCAGCAAATCAAGAGCCGGAGTATCAAAACCAAGTTGTCATAGTAGGACGTTGTAGCGGGCCAGGAGAAGAAAAGGCTCTACCCAGTGGAGATAAGGTTGTGGAATTTCGAATCATTGTTGCTAGGGATGATAGGGATGGTTATGACACCTTTGATGTTGCATTATGGAGCTCAGTCTTAAGAAAACGAGGCCTATCCTTAAAAAGCGATGAATGGGTGGAGATAACCGGCACCTTGCGTCGTAGGTTTTGGAAGGTTGGAGCGGTATCAGCCAGCAGATGGCAGGTTGAAGCGCGCGAACTTCGTCGAATTTAGATAACGTTAGCTCATGGCTAATGATCTTTTATCAGCGTTGCGCACTTATCTTTCTAAGGTTAGCTCCGGTGAGAAAACTCCACAGGAGATGGCTGCTGCACTTAACGCATGGGCTCGTGAAAGTGGCGAGTCGATTAAACAGCGGGTGGAAGAAGAGGTAGCGCGCACCGTCAAAAAGATGGGTTTTGCCAAGCAGGATGATCTAGATCGTCTAGCCCGCGAGGTAGAGCAGTTGAAGTCAAGATTGGTTGTTACTCCTCGTGGCTCATCTACAGCTAAGAAGTCAGCAACGTCCACAAAAAAGAGTTCTGCAAAAAAATCTGGAGTTAAGGTGGTTAAGAAAAGCACCAAGAAATCTGCCGGAAAAGCCGTTAAGAAAAGCGGTAAAAAATGATGGAAAACTCATCTAATCTTGAAGCAATCTCAGCGATAAAGAAACGCATCAATGAAGTTGCCTTTGCGCCTCTAGAAGAGCATGGGGCAAAGTTTGATGAGATTAATAAGGGTCTTTCGACCGCCCTCACCTCAGTCGAGGGCATCTCTACCTCTAATCAATAACAGCTGCACGGTTAGTGTGAGCTCTTGAGAATTCGATTAGATGCTGAGATGGTCCGTAGGGGCCTGGCACGTTCTCGCGAGAACGCGGTTGAGTTAATCGAATCTGGCTTAGTTTCAGTTAAAGGTTTGCCGGCGACTAAAGCGGCAACTCAGGTAGATGCAGAAACCTCTATAACGGTAAAAAGTTCGGGCGAGGAATATGTATCGCGTGGTGGCCATAAGTTGGCCGGAGCATTAGATGCGTTTTCCACGATAACTGTTGCAGGCAAGGTAGCTCTAGATGCTGGAGCCTCAACTGGAGGATTTACCGATGTTCTGCTGCGAAGAGGAGCAAAAAAAGTTATTGCGGTTGATGTTGGTTACGGCCAATTGGCCTGGAGTCTGCAAAATGATCCACGGGTGGAGATTCATGATCGCACCAATGTCAGGAATCTTTCGCGGCAGGTTATTGTCGATGAACCAGAGTTAATTGTTGCTGACTTATCCTTCATATCCTTAAACCTGGTTTTGCCCGCTCTGATTGAGGTTTCACATCCGGATGCGGATTTCCTGATTATGGTGAAACCGCAGTTCGAAGTTGGTAGAGAGAAACTCGGCGCTGGGGGTGTTGTGCGTGAGCCGCAGCTGCGCGCGGAGGCGGTCAGAGATGTGGCAGAGGGCGCGCGATCAGTAGGTTTAGGTACCTTAGGGGTAGTGGCTAGTCCACTTCCTGGTCCATCAGGGAATGTGGAGTATTTCCTTTGGATGAGACGGGGCGATGAAATGATTCCAATGGAGAGAATCCTCGAGGCAGTATCGAAAGGACCGCAGTGATGAGTAACGCTAATCAACGCGAGATTCTTTTAGTTTTGCATCCGACACGCCCCGAAGCTAAAGCCGAAGCGATCCGAATCGTAGATTCACTTCAAAAATCAGGTTTCAACTTTCTCTCTGTAACTGATACTGGTTTGGCTGGAGTTATCACTGTTGATTTAGCAACACTTTCAAAACATATTCCAAGTATTGAACTGGCTTTAGTGCTGGGTGGAGATGGAACCATTTTGCGAGGCGCCGAACAAATCCATGGCAGCTCAATTCCAGTTTTGGGAATCAACCTTGGACATGTTGGATTTCTAGCGCAGATTGGTCGCCCATCGACTGATTCAATTGTCTCTGCAATTAGAGATAAGA
>JBEAXZ010000130.1:0-3155 GCA_041159565.1 Actinomycetota bacterium
TCGCGGTAGCTCTTTCAAGGCAGATTCGAGAGTAGCTTCATCAAGCTCTCTGATCTCTGATTGACCAAATAGGGCGCGCGCGGCATTCTCTACTTTCAAAGTTTGCTCTTCACCATGAATTAGTGAGGTTACCTCACGTGCCAGAGCGCGGTGCGCCTCTCTTGCTCCTGGGTTGGTGCGCAAAGATTCAAACAAAACTTCCAGCTCATCATGAGACTTGAAGGAAAAAGTACGAAGTAGTTGCTCTACATCTCGATCATCAGAGTTTAAAAAGAATTGGAAGAAGGCATAAGGAGATGTCATGTTTGCATCAAGCCAAACAGTGCCTTCAGCTGTTTTCCCAAACTTATTTCCATCAGCTTTTGTTAGCAAAGGAATAGTTAACGCATGTGCGTTCTTAGCATCTACGCGCCGAATCAGATCAACACCGGCAACAATATTTCCCCATTGATCGCTACCACCTATCTGTAGGTGGCAATCATTGCGACGATTCAACTCCAGAAAATCAAAGGCCTGCAACACTTGATAAGAAAACTCGGTGTATGAAATTCCACCAGCTTCTAAACGTGCAGAAACCGATTCGCGTGCCAACATTTGATTAACACTGAAATGCTTTCCAATATCTCTTAAGAATTGAATCGCTGATACCGGCGCGGTCCAATCCAAGTTATTAGCCATAATCGCTGGATTTGAGCCGGAAAAATCGAGAAAACCTTCTAGTTGCTTCCTAATCTTTCCAACCCAATCATTTACAACTTCAACCTCATTCAAAGTTCGTTCCGAATTGCGTCCACTAGGGTCACCAACCAAGCCGGTGGCTCCCCCGACAAGGGCAATTGGTTTATGCCCCGCCAATTGAAAGCGGCGTAACACCGTCAAAGCGACCAGGTTTCCAATGTGCAAGCTTGGTGCGGTTGGGTCAAAACCTAAGTACAGCGATCGAGAGCCGCCATCAAGATATTTAGCTAGTTCTCCTTGATCAGTTGTCTGCGCGATTGATTGACGCCACTGCAGATCTTCTAGTAAAGCGCTGGTCATTGGGACATCATGCCTGAAAAACGCTCCCGCTCGTTGGAACTCCAGGCTAGGTCTTTTTTGAGAGCATCTTCCAAATTGGAAAGTTGGATCTTTACGCTGGCGGGACTTGCTGAGTTTTTCGCGGTACGGCCTTTGACGGCCCCTTCTAACTCCAAAGCACTTCGAACTGAAGGGTTCAATTTTGGATGCGCATTCAGTAACTCCTGGTCGCTCAGTTCATGCAAAGCAATACCACGAACTTCACACATCTTTACGCAAGCACCAGCAGCTTCATGTGCCTCCGAAAATGGCACACCCTGCTTCACTAAATAATCTGCAATTTCAGTCGCCAACGAGAATCCGAGTGGAGCGGCCGTCTTCATCTTTGCACGATTAAATTTGGTAGTGGCGATCATGCCTGTTACCGGTGGAATGAGCAGAAGCAAATTCTCAACTGAATCAAAAACGAACTCTTTGTCCTCTTGTAAATCACGGTTGTAGGCAAAGGGCATTCCCTTTAGAACTGCTAACAAGCCGGTTAGATTTCCAATGAATCGACCCGCCTTACCACGTGCCAATTCAGCAACATCTGGATTTTTCTTCTGCGGCATTATTGAGGAACCGGTAGCAAAAGCATCATCTATCTCCGCCCAACCAAACTCAGTGCTACTTAACAGGCACCACTCCTCCCCGATTCGAGAGAGATGGATTCCAATAGTTGCCATGATGAATAGTGCTTCAGCGGCAAAATCTCGATCAGAAACCGCATCAATGCTGTTGGGAACAATCCCAAAAAATCCAAGGTTCTTCGCAGACTCCTCAGGATTTAGAGGTAGAGATGATCCAGCCAACGCTCCTGCTCCAAGTGGTGAGAAATTACTTCTAGCTAACCAATCCTTTATTCGAGAAATGTCACGCGCGCAGGCGTGTGCATGCTTGGCTATTTCGTGAGCAAAGGAAATGGGCTGAGCATGTTGCAAATGGGTAAATCCCGGAGCGAAATCTTCAACATACTCTTGTGAAAGCTTAATAATCGCTTCCTCTAATTTGATTAGCTCTCCTGACAGCTCAATCATGTTATCAATCAGGTACAAACGAAAATCAGTGGCTACTTGGTCATTTCTTGATCTACCAGCTCTGATCGCTCCACCCAAATCGCCAATCTTTTCCTTTAAACCTCTCTCCAAAGCGGAATGAACATCCTCATCCTCAGGCAACGGTGCAAAGGATCCATTTTTAACTTCAACCTGGAGTTGTTTAATGGCTTTTCTCAATTGATCGGCAACATTAACTGTGACGATGGCGTTTTTCTCTAAAACTTCAATATGGGCCAAGGAGCTACGCAGATCGTAAGGTGCTAACCGCCAATCAAAATGAACACTGCGAGAAAGACTGAAAACCGCATCATCAATACCAGAGTTAAATCTGCCGCCCCAGAGAGTCACTTGCGTCTCGCTTTCCTAAGGTTTTCACTACCAGAGATATACTTCTTTAAATCTGAAATCAAATTCTTGCCTCCAGTGGCGGATCTGGAAACAACCAACACGGTGTCATCTCCAGCTATCGTGCCCAGAGCTGACGAGAGATCACCACTTGCTGTGGCACGATCAATCAAGCTTGCCAATAGTTGAGCCCCTCCTGGCGGGGTCTTTACGACCACCAGGTTGCCACTTGCGGTGATATTTAATATTAAGTTTTCAGAAACTCTGCTGCCCACACCTGCCGGTGCAGTATTCGGATCCAAAATCAGATAGCGCATTCTGCCTTGATCATCTTTGCCTCTTACCGCGCCAACCAATTCCAAATCCCTACTAGCTGTTGCCTGAGTTACCTCTATGCCTTCATCCGCCAATAGCTCAACTAAATCGCCTTGGGAGTGAACTAAGCCTTTTGAAACATAGGAAACAACAAGAGCCCTTCTGGCATTTGATGAAATCGCTGCACGTTTAGCCATGGAAGATCTCTTCACATACATCATTAAAAGCACTCACGAATTTCATAATCTGCGATTCGGTTACGATAAATGCTGGAGCAATGCGAATCACATTCTCGCTTGCTGGATTTGTCAGGAAACCCCTTTGTTGCATCTTCTCTGCAACTTTCTTTGCCACATTGGATTGTAAGACAATGCCAATCAA
>JBEAXZ010000131.1:0-3146 GCA_041159565.1 Actinomycetota bacterium
TCCTCGATGATTGCAGCACCCTGAACTCGGGCATCTTCGCGAATGCTTTGAGCTTCGCTACGAGCCTCTGCAAGTTGGGTTTGATATTGGTTTAGAGCAGCTTCGGCATCCTTCTGCGCCTTCTCTGCTCGTTCCATTCCGCCTTGAATCGCATCGGTGCGCTCTGCAAAAGCTTTTTCAAAGCGCGGTACGACGTTACGGCGAATGACCAAGTAGAGAAGCGAGAAAGCGATAAAGCCAACGATGATCTCCGCGGTATGCGGAATCAGCGGATTGAGCTCGCCGCCTGCTGCTAATTCAATTGAACTCATGGTGGTTGAACGCACGGTTTAGGTGTTGGCGCCTAGAGAACGAATGCCAAAACGAGACCGAATAGTGCAAGCGCTTCAGCCATCGCGAAGCCAAGGAACGCGATTGGTTGTAGAACGCTACGTGCTTCTGGTTGGCGAGCAACGCCATTGATGTAAGCAGCGAAGATCATTCCGACTGCGAGGCCTGGTCCAATTGCTGCAAGACCGTAACCTACGAGGTTAAGTGAGCCTTCCATTTTCTTACCCTTCCTTATTCTTATATTCCAACACGGTAACCGAGCGCTACCGTGAGTAGATCTAGAGTTTTTCGAGAGCCGCTGCTCAGTTGATTAATGCTCATCTGCCAACGCTCCTGCTATGTATAACGCTGTCAACAAAGTGAAGATATATGCCTGCAAGCACTGCACCAAGAATTCAAAGAAGGTCAGCGCAATACCTAGTGCAAATGCGACTGGGCTAGCTATCTTCATCAAAACCGCACCCTGCAACAGGTACTCGCCACCCAAAATAAAGATGAGTAGCAATAGGTGGCCGGCAAACATATTTGCAAACAAACGAAGAGAAATAGTTAGGGGGCGAACAACTAGGTAAGTTGCGACTTCAATCGGAGTGAGCAAAATGTAAACCGGCTTCGGAACGCCGGGCATAAACAAAATGTCTTTGGCGTATTTGAGAATGCCGTGATGACGAATTCCTACATAGTGAAAGACAAAAAATGTAATCGCACCCAAAACATAGGCAAAGCCAATTCGAGACATAGTTGGGAATTGCAACATCGGCACAATTCCAAACCAGTTGTTTACGATAATGAAGGTAAAGAGTGTGAATAGGTAAGGCACAAAGCGCATAAACTCATGGCCGATGATGTCGCGACCGAGATCATTTCTAACAAATGAGTAGATGGATTCACCTGCAAACTGAAGTTTGGATGGAACCACAGCGGCCTTACGGGAAGACAAAACGAAAAATACTGAAATGAGAATTACCGATAAAAATGCCAAGAGAATTGGTTTTGTGGCAAAAGCATTACCTTCAATAAATGGTGGGAGGTTAAAGTCTCCAGCGTCGGGGGGATTAAATCCCTCGTTTTTTCCGACTTCACTTGCGTAAGTGACGAGCACCAAAAACTCCTCATTGCGTTCGTGGGGACTTCGCTTTTATGCCTGTACTCAAGCCTTAACCGTTAAGCCTCTGCCTCTCGATCAAGACGGCGCAACCTTATGGGTTAAAGCGCATAGTTGAGAAATCGAAATGTGTGACCTGACCTGGAAAAAATCCACTTTTGAGCTACCCCTCTTTTGCAGCTGGGACTACGAGCGGCCAAAGCGGAGCCAAATTAGATAGAGCGCCGAACCCATGCCTAGGAGCAATCCTCCCAAGAGGAAGTAGCCGGTCCCCAGCCAACGATCTAAGCCCCAGCCAATCCCGCCCCAAATCAATAGACCGGAGATCATGTATCCCAGAATCGTCCAAAAGGCATTGTCCTCACCGCGCGGTGAGCCCCAACCTGGCTTCTCGCTCATTCTCTCCTCCAGTCCTAAGGGATTTCTAAGGGTGTTTAGCCTACTCGGGTTTTTCTGGTTCTCCCGGCTCTTTTTTGAGGGAAATATCTAGCTCCAACCTCAAATTTAGAAAGGCTCGAATCTCTCCGATTAACCAAGCACCTGAAATTAACAAAGCACCTAGGCCAAAACTCCTACGATCAACTGTAGCTTCGGCGGTAAGTCGGGTTACTGCTATCAGCAAAACAGCTACCAGTGTCAATTTTGTTACATATGACAACATCGCCAGAGAAAATGTAGTTATTGGGTCCGCATTTTTGGTTAGCCGGGAAATCAAGAGCGATACCGAGAAAAATATCAAAACCACAAATGAGGCGAGTAAGCCGGCAAAGAATCCGGAGCTTCCCTTAACCAGCGATGAAACTAAAATAACTAATACGCTGACAATTAAGGCAGGTTTGGTCGCTCCCTTAAGCAGGCTGGTACTGGAGTGCTCACTCATTACTATCTCTCTAACTCAGCAACAGTTGAGTTACCGCTCTTTGCAATGCTCTCTATATTTCTCTTGGTGATATTTCTCTTGGTGATTGAAATTGCAATTAACAAAAGTGCAACTCCAACTATAAGCGCACCCCACAAAGGTATAAATGCTGAGAGCATCGCAGGTAGGGCCAGCATTGCAGTCGCTAAATACAAAATGATGTTGGTGCGTTGTTGAGAGTTACCCCATGACATCAATTTGTGATGGAGGTGTTCTTTATCTGGCGCAAAGGGAGACTTACCACGTCTGATGCGACGTAAAACAGCCAATCCAAGATCGAGCAATGGCACCGCTAGAACCGCAAATGGCAAAAGAAGAGGAAGCGCCGCCGGACCAATGTTTTCAGAGAAAACCGCATTGGCATCGATTTGTCCCATCAAAGTGATGGCAGCCGCGGCTAAAACCAGTCCCAAGAACATTGAGCCGGAATCCCCCATAAAAATCCGTGCTGGATGAAGGTTGTGCGGCAAAAAGCCGATGCAGCTTCCGATCACTATGGCGGTGACCAAAGATGGTGCGCCCGCACGGCTGAATCCATTTTCTACCGCTAACAAATAGGAAAAGCCGAAGAATGCTGCAGCAGAGATAGCGACGATTCCTGTAGCCAGCCCATCTAATCCATCAACAAAGTTGACCGCATTAATAATAATTATGACTACTAGAACTGTAAGGAGTTGGCCAATATTGGTTGGCAAAACAATAATTCCATCTATGGGCAACCACAGAATTTGAATTCCAAAATACAACAAAATGGCAGCTGCCAATCCTTGTCCCGCTAATTTAGTAACCGCA
>JBEAXZ010000132.1:0-3143 GCA_041159565.1 Actinomycetota bacterium
AGCAAGTGCGACCTGTTCAATTCCCTTTGATACCAAGAGATTTACTGTTGTGTCACGCTTAACAGATGTTCCCGATGCAGGTGAAGTTGAGATAACAAAGCCCTTTGGAATATCGGAGTTAAATACTTCGGTAATTGTTCCCACTACAAGTGGAGACTTTTTGATTGCAACTTGTGCGGCCTCTGGAGTTAATCCTGTTGTCATCGGAACTGCGTACCGTTCAGGACCTTTAGAGACAATCAACTTAACCGAGCCACCCGCATCAACCTTGCCGCCACCAGATGGAATACTTTCGATGATCTTTCCCTTAGGGATTTCCTCATCAAATCTATTGTCAACAACAACAGCGTTTAATCCCAATGGTGAGATGACGCTCACCGCTTCATCAAAACTTCCACCAACTACAGATGGAACAACTACACGTGATCCTGGACCCACCAAGGTCCACCAACCGCCCACGCCTAAAACAACGGCAAGAATCAAGGCAACTTTGCGGTTACGACGAACCCGCTTGCTTGCACGCTGTTTTTTCTCCTCTTTACGGCGAATTTCTTTGGTTGTCTCTACAACTGGAGCGGTGATTTCGACCGGTGCAACCTCTTTAACCTTTTTGCGAGCCTTCTCGCGGATTGGCTCAACTGGAAGATCTAACCCAAGATCCATTTGATTCTTACGTGGATCTAAATCAATTTGTATCTGCTGTAACTTCTCTAAGAAATCTCCTGCGGTACGTGGACGTTCATCAGGGTTTTTCGCCGTTGAGCTTGCGATCAAATCATCTAATGCTTGAGGGACATCTTTACGCTTGCTGCGAAGACGTGGAATCTCTTCATTGACATGCATGTATGCGATTTGGATTGGCGACTCTGCTGAAAATGGTTTTTCTCCAGTAAGCATCTCGTAAGCAACGATGCCTGCGGCGTAGACATCGCTGCGTGAATCAGCTACTCCACGTTGCACCTGTTCAGGCGAGAGATAAGAAACGCTTCCTAAAATCACACTTGATTCAGCGGTCATGGTGGAACCAATGAGTTCGCCCCGTGCTAATCCAAAATCGGCGATCTTGATGCGGCCTTCTTTAGATATCAAAATGTTCTCTGGCTTGATATCGCGGTGCACAATTCCCAATACATGGGCGGCGGCTAAGGCGCTCAAGATCGGAGTTAAATAATTAATTGCATCCTTTATTTCAAAACGGCCACGTTCATTGAGATATTCACGAAGAGTGTGGCCCTCAATCAACTCCATTACTAAGAAGACCGCAGGAACTCCGCTCTGATTCCACCCTTGATCCTGTACAGCAACGATGTTGGGGTGTGACAAAGCAGCTGCAGCCTTTGCCTCTTTGATGAATCGAGATACAAAAGCTTCATCCTGCGCAAGATGCGGGTGCATGATCTTGACGGCAACTTTTCTATCGAGTCGAGTATCAATTGCCTCGTAGATCGAAGCCATTCCGCCATTGGCGACCTGACGCAGCAATTGGTAGCGCCCATCAATGAGCTCTCCGGTCAGATCAGACATGTGCAGATTTTATGGAGCCCACCTTATGCAATGCTCAAGGGCGCGCCCAAAAACCCTATGAAGTGAGTTTAAACTCGCAGTTTTCTCTCGTTTGATCGGTTGCAAAGTGAATTGCTTGATCAATCTGCCATTGACGCATTTGTTGTTCAAGATGAGCACCATCTCGAGCTAAAACCCTTTGTAATCCAGTCTCATTATCAATATCTAGCCAGTAGGTGATGGCACCAGCTTCTCGCACAATTGCTTGAGCGGCACCAACGCCTTCAATGATCAAATAATCTGTGGGTGAAACAATCTCTTCGCGATCAAACTTCATCAAATGCCAGTTAAAGATCTTGATTGTGCATTCACGCCCAGCAAGATGGGCAGAGGTAATTCGATCTAGTATCTCCATCAAAGCGTTTCCCAGCGAGTTTTCCCAGCCGTTATACAAATCATCCATGTGGATTACACGAACTGTTGAGTGGGCTGAATACTCAGTCTCTAGCTTTGCGGCAAGGGTGGTCTTTCCCGCACCTGCTGGGCCATCAATTGCTAAGAGAGTCATACCAACGCTTCCAACCAAATACTGCGACAAGTGTAAAGATTCCATAGAGCAATGCGGTAAACCAATAACCGAGTACTAAGTATTGAACAGTGGCAACCACATCAACGATCACCCACACAATCCATGTTTCATACTTTTCATAAATCATCATCAGCTGAGCGGTTAAGCTACCAATTAAGACAAATGCATCTGTATAAGTTGCTGCGGCTCCTATATTTGCAAGCACAGGGGATAGGGCTGCAACACTTACCAAAGTAGCTATGATGATTTTAAGTCGGCCTTGATTAGAAACATTTCCAGGTACTGCACCGGTCGGTGCCCAGCCAAACCATCCATAAATCGCTGCGATAACAAAAACAATCTGTAATGCAGCACTTGCAAATAGATCTACCTGATAAAAGAAGACACCATATAAGACACTACTAAAGGCCCACCAAGGCCAGGTGATTCTCTTTCCAGTTGTTCCCAAGATAACGGCAGATAGAGAAGTTATCGCTGCGCAGAATTCCAAAATTGAGACTTCGTAGCCCCAAGCTGTAAATAAAATGGATGACATAGTTGTTTCCTTTCCGCATCCGCATTACCGGATGGGTCAATCGGTCGGTCTGAATTTCAGACCCTCTCAGCCTTGTGGGCTCCCGTAGTTGTTACTTTAGCGTGAAATCAGGTGGCGCTTAACAAATGCAGCACTTGCAACACGAATTCTTCTGGCGGTAGATGTCTTTGCACGATGATTAAAGATGTCGTAACCAATCTTTTCTACCTCATCGACAATTCCGCAATATAAAGTGCTGGCCGCTTCAATACATGGACGACTTGATGCTTCTAGCATCTTGATCCCAGGCACTGCCTCTGCTTGCAATTGGCGAACACGAGCAATCTGGAACTTCAAAGCTTCAATGATTTCTGGGGTTAAGACACGTTCTTCCAACATTTCACGTGTGACACCAAACTGACCTAACTCCTTAAGAGGCAGGTATACACGTCCGCGATCCAGATCCTCATCCACATCGCGAATGAAGTTAGCCAATTGGAAGGCGATACCAAGCTTTTTTGCTGCTTCAAAGGCATC
>JBEAXZ010000133.1:0-3122 GCA_041159565.1 Actinomycetota bacterium
GCAGTGGGTGGCTCAAGAGGCGATTCGCACCGCAGTAAAAAATTCAAAGGCGTTATCCGGAACAGTGATTGTTATGGATCCAAAAACCGGTCACATATTGGCGCATGCCACCTATCCATCATTTACGCCAGGAAACACTAAAGGTATTGACCCATACCGCTGGAAAAATCCATCCGTACAAGAGGTTTATGAGCCTGGCTCAACCGGCAAGGTAATAACTGTTGCTTCAGCAATAGAAGAGGGCAAAGTTGGTCCAGAGACAGTCCTTACTGTTCCTGACAAATTAAAGAGATCTAACAAAGTCTTCTCTGATCATGATCCACATCGTGTTATGAAATGGACAGTTGCTGGCGCTTTGGCGGTATCAAGCAACACCGCATCAATAAAAATTGGAGAGATGCTCTCAAATGACAAGTTGCACTCCTACTTGAAGAAATTTGGAGTTGGCGAAAAACCTGGCTCAGGTCTGCCAGGTGAAGAGAGTGGAAAGCTGTTAGATGTTAAAGACTGGTCTGGAACAACTGCGCCAACAGTTGCCTTCGGACAGGGATATTCGGTAACCGCAATGCAGGCCACTTCTGTCTTTGCAACTTTGGCAAATGATGGTGTTCGCGTAACCCCAACTGTAGTGAAGGGTATTAGCGATGCGGCGGGAAGATACACACCTGCTGGTAAGCAAAAGAGCGTGAGAGTAGTTAGCGCTGAAACCGCCAAGAAAATGCGGTTAATGATGGAGAGTGTAGTTTCAGCATCCGGCACCGCACCATCTGCTGCCATTCCAGGGTATCGAGTAGCTGGCAAGACTGGAACCGCACAAAGAGTTGATGATTCCTGTGGTTGCTATCGTGGTTACACGGCATCATTCATCGGATTTGCGCCGGCAGATAAGCCTGAGTTCGTTGTTTCAGTAACGATTCAAGATCCAAAAGGATTGCACTGGGGTGGTTATCTCGGTGGACCAGTATTCAATAAAGTTATGAGTTTTGTTTTGAAAGACCAGCACATTCCGCCAACTGCTCCTGCTACCAACTCCTACGTGCTTGATGAAAAAGCTTTAAAGGCGAAGATTGCGGCTGCTGAGGCGTTAAACAAATCCCAATCCCGTGTAAGTACAAATGGCTGAGATACAGAGATTCACTCCAATCACAAGGAGACTTGGGGAAGTTGCCGACTATCTGGGCATCTCAATTGATACGGCTAATTCTGACGTTGAGGTAATTGGCTTATCAAGCAATTCAAAGAGTATTGATGAGGGTGAGATTTTTGTTGCGTTACCTGGGGCAAAAACCCACGGTAGCGCCTTCATTCAAACCGCTGTGGAGCGTGGTGCGAGGGCGGTGATAACTGACAATTCAGGTGCTGATTCCCTTCCCCTTCAGCAGCTGAAAATCCCCGTGTTGGTTGTGCCGAATCCACGCTCCCAGATCGGTTTTCTATCGGATTGGTTTTTTGATTCACCAAGCAGAGGTATGTATGTTGCAGGCATAACTGGAACTAATGGAAAGACCACCACAACCTATTTACTTAATCAAATCTGGAAGTATGCCGAGTTTTCAAATGGGCTGATTGGCACCGTTGGAATAATCATGGGCGAGGATTTCTATCCCACAACCCATACCACTCCAGAGTCAGATGTTCTCCACCGCATCCTTTCTGTAATGCAGGAACGTCATACTCGAGCAGTGGCGATGGAAGCGAGTAGTCATGCGCTTGTTCAGCATCGGGTCGATGGAGTGCATTTCTCAGTTGCCGGTTTTACCAATCTCTCTCAAGATCATTTGGATTTTCATGGTGACATGGAGAGCTACTATCAAGCCAAGCGCACCTTATTCACTAGTGAAATGAGTGATTTTGCCTTAATCAACATTGATCAAGAGTATGGAATGCGGCTCGCCAGCGAAATCAGTATTCCACTGGCCACACTCTCAATTAAAAACAAAAAAGCAACTTGGTACTTCGAATCTCTTCAAAGCGACGGCAAAGGATATGAAGTTGTGATCCGAGGTGAAGGTGGTGTGCTGATTGACGGGCGCATCAACTTACTTGGTTCCTACAACTTAGAAAATTGTCTACTGGCAGTTGCAATAGCAGCGCACAGTGGTGTCGATCCATTGGTTATTGGTCAATCGCTTTCCACTCTGACAGGTGCGCCAGGGAGATTGGAAAAGATTGTTAGCGGACAGGATTTCACCGCGCTGGTTGACTTCGCGCACTCGCCAGATGCGGTAACAAAGGTATTGCGCACAGCTAGAGAAACCACGAACTCTAGGTTGATTGGGGTCCTGGGTTGTGGGGGTGATCGTGACAAGAGTAAGCGTTCGTTGATGGGTCAGGCGCTCTATGAAGGTTGTGATATCGCTATTTTTACTAGTGACAACCCGCGCAGTGAAGATCCCATGAGCATTCTGCAAGATATGACAGCTGGATTGAGTTTAGGTGAAAACCAGAGAGTGATTGTCGATAGAGGCGAAGCGATTGAGCATGCTACGAAAATTGCTCAGAGTGGTGACACCGTAATCGTCTTGGGCAAGGGACATGAAACTGGGCAGGAGATTAATGGGATAAAAACTCCATTTAGCGATCAACTAGAGTTAAAAAGAGCGATAGCGAATTTAAGATGATCAAAATGAATGCTGCCCAAGTTGCCCAAATCATAGAAGGAAAGCTTTCTGGCGATGCTGAGCTCAAAAATGAAACAGAGTTTAAATTTGATTCACGAGAGGTAAAGGCCGGAGATGTTTTTCTAGCGCTCTTGGGTGAGCATGCAGATGGGCATAGTTTTGTTGATCAAGCTCTGCAACATGGGGCAGTGCTTTCAATAGTCTCGAAACCTGTAGCGGGTCCACATATCTTGGTTCCCGATGTTGTAGTCGCAATCGGAAGGCTTGCTAAATTTGTAAGGGATTCATTGCCAGAGTTAAAGGTAATTGGCATAACTGGTTCACAGGGCAAAACCACTACCAAGGACATGCTCCATGCAGTATTGAGCTCTAATGGTGAAACAATCGCAGCACAAGGATCATTTAATAATGATTTAGGTGTTCCATTGACTTTATTGCGCGCCAGGCCAACTACCCGCTTTTGTATTGTCGAAATGGGTGCGCGACATGGTGGTGATATAT
>JBEAXZ010000134.1:0-3060 GCA_041159565.1 Actinomycetota bacterium
GGGCGGCTTTAACATCCAGTGTGGTTTTGATTTCGGATGCAACCAAGATTTCTATCGCAGCCATTGCCGCCACTCTTATGCTGGCTGCTGGATTCAGAGCTTCAACTTATTGGCGCACCAGCTTCAAGTGGATTTTGCGACTAGCTTTGATTGCCTTTGCATTTCGCATGTTAATTGGCTTTCTCATTGGTGTTCCTATGCCGGGAAAGGTTCTATTCACACTTCCCCAGATTCAGCTTCCAGAGTTTCTTGTGGGCATCAGATTAGGCGGTCCAGTTACGGAACAAAGATTGCAATCAACCTTTAAGGAAGCAGCATTGTTAGCGGCATTGATTCTGATATTTGCTTTGGCGAATAGTTTGAGCAATCCACACTCACTTTTAAAGGTTCTGCCCCGTCGCTTCTACGGAATCGGACTGGCTAGTGTTATTGCAACCTCAGTGGCGCCACAAGCGGCTAGAAGTATCTCCCGTGTTCGAGCTGCAAAAAGATTGCGCGGGCAATCAGGAAAAGGTTTAGGAAGTTGGCGCAGAGTTGCGATTCCCGTTTTGGAGGACTCACTGGAAAGATCCATTGATTTAGCAGCAAGTTTAGAGTCCCGCGGTTATGGATACTTTCCAAAAACTACTCGTTACAGAGCGCAAAGATGGCAGATGACAGACACTTTAGGCGTTAGTGGACCGGCTTACGTACTTATTGCTGCCCTGCTGTTGAATCCAACCGCAGTGCTTCTGCTTGGAGTACTTTTCTTCCTGCTGATTCTTACCCCTGTGGTGGCGCGATGATTGATTTTTCAAAAGTATCTCTCATATATCCAAACTCGCAACGAACAATCATTGAAGATGTGAGCTTTGAGGTAAATGAAGGAGAGTTTGTTCTTCTCATGGGTCATACCGGCGCTGGTAAAAGCTCAGTGCTTCGCTTAATCAATGGTCTCGTTCCGCATCACACAGGAGGCATTCTTTCGGGCAGTATCTCGGTGGCTGGTAGATCCACCTCCACACTAAAGCCTGGCGAACTAGCTGATGTCGTAGGAATTGTTGGGCAGAACCCTGCCAACACCTTTGTATCTGACATAGTTGAAGATGAGATCGCATTTTCCCTGGAAACCCTTGGAATTGCTCCAGATGTAATGCGCAAAAGAGTTGAAGAGGTTTTGGATCTTCTGGCCCTTACCCCCTTACGCCGCAAGAACATCTCAGAGTTAAGTGGTGGCGAGCAGCAACGCGTAGCAATTGCCGCCGCATTAGTTGCTAATCCCAAACTGCTTTTATTGGATGAACCAACTAGCGCCTTAGATCCGATTGCTGCAGAGGAAGTTCTATCAATTCTGCACCGCCTGGTTCATGACCTAGGGCTTACCGTTGTACTTTCTGAGCATCGACTTGAAAGAGTCATTCAATTTGTCGATCGAATTATTTTGATTCATGGTGATGGCTCTTTAGAACTGGGCACAGCAGAAGAGGTTATGCGCAGCTCCCCCATCGCACCACCATTGGTTGAATTGGCTAGAACTTTAAATATGCCAACCATTCCATTGAGCGTTAGAGAGTTTAGGAAATTAGCTCCGAAAATCGAGATAAAAGTGAATGTAGAGAGCTCCGGTCACACTTCACCTGGTGAAGTTTTACTTTCAATAAATGAATTGAGTGCGGCATATCAAGATTCACAGCGTGCCTATGCTTTATCAAAGGTAAATCTAGAGATTTGTGCGGGCGAGATCGTGGCCCTAATGGGAAGAAATGGAGCTGGCAAAACAACCCTTCTAAAGTGCGCGGTTGGACTGGCGCCAGTTATCGAAGGTCAGGTACGGGTTTCCGGTAAAGACCCAGCACAACTAGAAGGTCCGGAACTGATTAAAAATGTTGGATACGTACCACAAGAGCCAACCGATTTACTTTACGGTCAGAGTATTTTGGAAGAGTGCTCTCTGGCTGATCGCGACAACAGTGTTCCAAATGGTTCCACGCTGGCCATCTATAGCTCCTTAATGCAGATCCCTGATTTGAGTTCTCACCCCCGAGATGTCTCTGAGGGTCAACGTCTTGGTCTAGCTTTAAGCATAATTCTCTCTGCGCAACCTCCACTTATTGTTTTAGATGAACCAACTAGAGGTTTGGATTACCAAGCCAAGAAAACTTTGGTTCAAATTCTGAAAAAAGTTGCTGCTCAACAACGGCGCGCAGTATTAATCTCGACCCACGATGTCGAACTGGTAGCAGAGGTTGCCGATCGCGTGCTCTTTTTGGCAGATGGTGAGTTGATTGCTGATGGCACTACGGCTGAAGTTTTGAACGCCTCTCCTGCATTTGCCCCGCAAGTGGCCAAGGCTTTGCCTTACACAAATTGGATTACGGTTGATGAAGCAGAGCGGTATTTCAATGCAAAAAAGTAATTTCCCGCTCCTTGCAATGGGATCAATTTTGGGGTTTGTCGCATTTACTTGGCCGCTTTATCTACCTGACTCACAATTTCCACTTTTCCAACCGGATAATGCGCGAGTACTTGCGTTGTTGATTGCCTTTTTTGCCGTAGCTTTGATTGCGATTGAGATTTCCCGTGGCGCGATGGATGCAAAAGCTGTTGCCATTCTTGGTGTTCTATCAGCTTTGATTGCGGCCCTGCGATTAGTTGGTGCAGGAGCGGTTGGCGTAGAACCCATGTGGACCTTAGCAAGTTACGCATTTGGCGCGACCTTTGGATTTTCACTTGGTGTTGTTTCACTGGCAGCCTCAGCTTTTTTAACTGGTGGAATCGGCCCTTGGTTACCCTTTCAAATGCTGGCCGCCGGTTGGATCGGAATGCTTGCCGGTGCATTTTCCAATTTGAATTTTCGGAAAATCAAAATGAGATCAGAGCTTTTACTCCTAATATCGATAGGGGTGGCAGCTTCGCTTATGTTTGGTTTACTCATGGATTTACAGCTTTGGCCCTGGCTAACAGGAACTGACACTCAACTCTCTTTCATCGCGGGCGCATCAATAATCGAAAACCTGCAGAGATTCATGGTTTTTCATTTAACAACAGCGCTAGCTTGGGATCTGCCTCGCGCATTAACTA
>JBEAXZ010000135.1:0-3059 GCA_041159565.1 Actinomycetota bacterium
ATCAAGAGTTGAGCTCTGATGAGATGTTGGAGATCGCGATCAAAGAGCTAGAAGGCATAGCCACCGTTACCCACTCCAACCCATACGATTCACTGTTAGAGATAAATGCACACGGAGTTTCAAAAGGCGCGACCCTTTCAAAGATGGCACAGCGCCATGGAATTACCGCAGAACAAACCGTTGCTTTTGGCGACAATCCAAATGATTTCACGATGTTGTCCTGGGCCGGCCGTTCCTGGGCTATGGCAGATGGCCACCCACATGGCAAACTTCATGCCAAGTTCATCGCTGAACCGCATCATCAAGATGGTGTAGCAAAAGAGATAGAGAAGTTATTGGAGTTACCAAAATGATTGTTATGCCCGCCTGGTTAGATCTTCTAACAATTGGAATCGGAGCATTACAAGGTGCGCTCTTTGCAATTTTCTATAAACGTTTTGATTTGGTTGGCGTATTTGCTGTTGCAATACTTACTGGATTAGGTGGCGGAATCCTGCGTGATGTCTTGTTGGATGCAGGACGTCCCGTTGCGATGCAGGACAAGTACATACTCACCGCGGTTGCTGCGGTCGTTGCCGCTTTATTAATTGGCCGTTGGTTCAAGAAAGCGGTCAGCGGTGTTGTGTTCTTAGATTCAGTTGCCATTTCACTCTTTGCAATTGCTGGAACCTATAAAGCTTTGGCTTTTGATACCTCTGCTTTAGTTGCGGTCTTATTAGGTGTTATTACCGCCGTTGGTGGTGGAGTTTTGCGTGATGTGGTTTCCGGTATGACACCACAAATTTTCTCTGGTGGACCTTTGTATGCAACCGCCTCTGCTATCGGTGCACTCGTTTTTGTTTTGTTAGAGCGAACCGGTTTGGATCTAAATGTTTCAGTTGCAATTTCGGCGGCGCTAATCGTGGCGATTCAAATGGCCTCAGTGCGGTTCCGAATTCACTTAAAGCCCGCACTGCCCAGTTTGGATAAGTAAGTAAGAAACTGATTTGGTGGACCCCCGCTGGTGCAGGTAAGTTTTCCCACGGAGGGCTCGCATAGTGGCCTAGTGCACCGGTCTTGAAAACCGGCAAGGGAAACCTTCGTGGGTTCAAATCCCACGCCCTCCGCCATCACTCTTAACGCACGCTGTGTGCGAACTCATAAGGTCTCACCTAGAAACTCCTGAGAAGCCCGAGGAAAATTACCGCATCAGTTTCAGCCATTTCCCTCAAGGAGGCGTTGCGTGGCAACAGGAGTTTTTTCTTCAACGCGAGCGGCTATCAAAGAGCGCACGCTGCGAACCGACAAGTGGTGGTTACAACCATTAATCACAGTTGCGGTTTTAATTTCATTCATTATCTATGCAACCTTCCGCGCCTTTGAAAATAATTATTATTGGACCAAACCTTTAATCTCTCCTTTCTATTCACCATGTCTTTCTGCGGCATGTGTTGATGGTGCAGCACACTTTGGAACACCATTTGGCGCACTTAGCTTCTTTGGTTTTGCAATCTCGCCAGCGCTAATAATTTTGGTCTTCCCACTCGGTTTCCGTCTTACCTGTTATTACTACCGTAAGGCTTACTACCGTTCATTTTGGATGTCACCACCAGCTTGCGCAGTGGCAGAACCACACTCCAAGTACACCGGTGAAACCAGAGCACCACTAATTTTGCAGAATGGTCACCGCTGGTTCTTTTACTTCGGATTAATTTTTAACGTCATCCTTACCTATGACGCAATCATCGCCTTTAGAAACCCAGAGGGCGAGTGGGGACATATGAGCGTTGGTTCATTAATCCTGGTCCTTAATGCAACCATGTTGTGGTTGTACTCAGCATCATGTCACACCTGTCGACACACAATTGGTGGCCGTCTACGCAACTTCTCACAACATCCTGTGCGCTACAAGTTGTGGAGTTGGGTATCGGTTCTAAACCATAAACATCCGACCTTCGCTTGGATCTCTTTGATCGTTGTTGCACTGACAGATTTTTATGTTCGTGCAGTGGCATCAGGATCCATTACCGACTACTACTTCTTCTAGGACGAATCCATGGCAAATAACGACATTAAATATGATCGCTACCGCTTCGATGTAGTTGTCATCGGTGCTGGCGGTGCGGGATTGCGTGCAGCGGTAGAGGCACGTCAGGCCGGACTTAGAGTCGCCATCATCTGTAAATCATTATTTGGCAAGGCCCACACCGTTATGGCTGAAGGTGGCGCAGCTGCTGCGATGGGTAACGTAAATGAAAATGATGGTTGGAAGGTGCACTTCCGCGACACGATGCGTGGTGGAAAGTTCCTAAACAACTGGCGCATGGCAGAGCTACACGCCAAAGAATCACCAGATCGAATTTGGGAGCTAGAAACCTGGGGTGCTTTATTTGATCGCACCAAAGATGGTCGCATCTCACAACGTAACTTCGGTGGACATGAGTATCCCCGTTTAGCCCACGTTGGTGACCGAACTGGTTTGGAGTTAATCCGCACCATGCAGCAAAAGATTGTTGCGATGCAACAAAAAGATGCCAAAGAGCATGGTGATGCGGAGAAATACATCAAAGTATTTGCAGAGTTAACCATCACTGAAATTATTAAAGATGGCAAGAAAGTTGCTGGTTGCTACGGCTACTGGCGCGAGACCGGTGAGGAAGTTTTGTTTGAGGCTCCAGCTGTTGTTCTTGCAACTGGCGGAATCGGAAAATCATTCAAAATTACCTCCAACTCATGGGAGGGTACCGGCGATGGACATGCGCTGGCGTTAAAAGCTGGATCAGCTTTGGTAGATATGGAGTTTGTACAGTTCCATCCGACCGGCATGGTGTGGCCACCATCGGTTCGCGGAATTTTGGTTACTGAATCAGTTCGTGGTGATGGTGGAGTACTTACCAACTCTGAAGGTAAGCGCTTCATGTTTAATTACATCCCAGATGTATTCAAAGATAAATACGCCGACAATGAAGAAGAAGCGGATCGTTGGTACAAAGATCAAAACAACAACCGTCGTCCACCAGAGCTGTTGCCACGTGATGAAGTGGCGCGTGCTATTAACGCTGAGGTTAAAGCCGGTCGTG
>JBEAXZ010000136.1:0-3046 GCA_041159565.1 Actinomycetota bacterium
ACTGGCCATTACCAACCTTGGTGGCTTAATGAATGCGGTTACCAATCGGGTACAAGCCCCTAAGGCACCAGGTGGAAATAAGTGGAGCTCCAAGTTTGAGCAGCGCTGGGATCGTCGTAATTTTGAAGAGTAATTAGCTACTAACTTTCCAAACCCGTCCAGAACTGGACGGGTTTTTTTGTTGCCCAAGATCAGGCTGGAGTGGAGGGGCGCCCAATCAGCCCCGCAGAAAAATGGGGCTAGGTGGTTGAAAATGGAGGGAAAGGGAGTAAAGTGGGGAATTGAGCGGAACGGGGGTTCTGCTTAAAAAACGGGGGAGGTACAGATGTTTCTTGGTACCCATGAACCTCGTCTTGATGAAAAAGGTCGCTTAATACTTCCGGCAAAGTTCCGCGATGAACTGGCCTCTGGATTAGTAATCACAAAGGGTCAAGAAAGATGTCTTTTTGTATTTCCAGTTGCTGAATTTGCTCGAATCACAGAACAGCTAAAACAAGCGCCATTAACTGCAAAATCAGCCCGCGATTACATGCGTGTGATGTTTGCAGGTGCGCACGATGAAATTCCAGATAAGCAAGGTCGCGTAACTATTCCAAGTGGTTTGCGCGAATATGCAGATTTAGAAAAAGAGTGCGTAGTAATCGGCGCAAATACCAGAGTTGAAATCTGGGATGCCAAAGCATGGAAGAGCTACCTCAAAGATCGGGAAAAAGGTTTTGCTGATGTTTCCGAGGAGGTGTTCCCGGGTCTGTTTTAGACCCAAGCAAATACTTAATACCAATTAGGTCAGGCCGCTCTCTTTTGTGGCCACCGCCGACCTTCAACTAAACGGCGCCTCTTCCCCGGTGCCGTTTAACCCCCCAGATCCGTCGGCCGGCGGTGACCAGAGCAGAGAGCAAGTTAAGAAAAGCAATTGGCAAATGTAAAACCAAAAGAAGAAGAACTAGAGAAGTGAGGGGAAGATGAAAATAGAGCACACATCCGTGATGCTAGATCGCTGCATCGCCCTTCTGGCTCCCGCAATTGAAAACGCAGAAATGCCAATAGTTGTTGATGCCACTTTGGGTTGGGGTGGTCATTCGTTGGCTCTATTGGAAAAGTTTCCCAATCTAAAAATTGTTGGCTTGGATAGAGACAAGACCGCAATCGCTAAAGCCAGCTCTCGGCTCTCTGAATATTCAGATCGCATCACAATCGTTCATGCGGTTTATGACGAGATGCCTGAGGTCCTTAACTCTCTAGGTTTGAAAAATGTAGATGGCATTCTTTTTGACTTAGGTGTTTCATCAATGCAGTTGGATCAAACTGAGCGTGGCTTCTCCTACTCTCAGGATGCCCAACTAGATATGAGGATGGATCAATCCAAGGGGATAACCGCGCAGGAGATTCTGGAGAGCTACTCCCGTGGTGAGTTGATCAGAGTTATCCGCGATTTCGGCGAGGAGCGTTTTGCCTCCCGAATAGTCGACAACATCATCGCGCAGCGTGAAAAAGGTGGAATTAAGAGCACCGCTGAGTTAGCCCAGATTGTTAAAGACAGCATCCCTGCTCCTGCAAGACGGGTCGGGGGCAATCCCGCCAAACGCACCTTTCAAGCTTTACGTATCGAGGTAAATCAAGAGCTAGAGATCTTGCAGAGGGCAATACCGCGCGCACTTGAAAGATTAGAGATCGGCGGCCGAATGGTTGTGATGTCCTTTCAATCATTAGAGGACAAGATTGTTAAGCAGTTCTTCGCTGCTGCAACAGAATCAAAAACTCCAGTTGGTTTGCCGGTTGAAATCGCAGAGTTGGCGGCAAAATTCAAATTGGTTTTCCGCGGTAGTGAAAAGGCCAGCGAAGCTGAAATAAAAGAAAATTCCCGTGCGCAATCCGTCAGAGTGCGTGCGATAGAGCGGGTGGCGTTCTAATGGCGCTATCCGCTCTCGCACCTGCAATCGAACGGTCCCGCAAGACCGTTGTAAAGAAATCATCACAGGTTGTTTTACGTCTAGTTCCAGAGTTAAGGCCAGTACCAGGGCAGCAAGCATCGGATCGGGTATTTTATGGATTAATCGCTGCCATTCTGACCGCTGGTTTATTGGGATTGCTAGGCATTAATATTTTGCTGGGAAATGATGCGGTAAGAATTCGCGAGTTAAAACTTGAAGCAATTGCAATCAATGAACAACGCGAGGAAGCGCTCCGTGAGGTAGCTGTTCTATCGACATCTGAAGCTTTGGCTGAAAAGGCGATTAATTTGGGAATGGTTCCCAGCGGAAAACCTTATTTCCTAGATATTTCAATTCCTTCAGAGCTTGCCAAAACAGCTTCAACTAAAGAGGCGGCAAATCCATGACCCATAAGTCTTTGGTCGAGCGTCGCATCCGGTATATCGTTGCAATTTCACTTGTCTTACTAATAGTTTTTGCGGTTCGCCTAATTGATGTACAGGCGGTCCGGGCTGCAGGGTTTGCCAATCGTGCCGATATGGAACTGGCAAAGAGATCTTTGATAATGGCCCCAAGAGGTGCAATCACCGATGTAAATGGCGTTGAGTTCGCTCGCTCCGTTATTGCATATCGAGTATTGGCTGATCAAGCGATTATTGACTATCCAAAGCGTTTGGCAGAGCTCGCCGCCCCTATTCTTGATATGGATGCCAGCAAATTAGAGTCACAATTGACTGGAACAAGAAGATATGTCGTTATTGCACAATCTGTTAAGCCGGCGGTCTGGCGTGAATTAGAGGCCGCAGTGGAGCGTTACAACACAGAGGTATCTCAAGAGAAGAATGGATTCGCCAAGCGTTTGGCAGGTTTCTTTGCAGAGCGCATTTATGTGCGGGAATACCCTGAGGCCGAATTAGGTGCGGCAGTGATTGGATTTATTAATCAAGCCGGAAATGGTGCAGCTGGTCTGGAGTACAGCATGAACTCGACATTGGCCGGCATAAATGGCGAGTACACCTATGCAAACGCGGGCGGCACAATAATTCCTGGAACTCAGAAGATAACTTCGGAGGCGGTAAAGGGCAACACAGTTAGATTAACTATTGATCGCGATG
>JBEAXZ010000137.1:0-3029 GCA_041159565.1 Actinomycetota bacterium
ACTAGCGCGACCACTAATTGGCTCATTGATTAATGAAACTGTCGCTGATCCAAAAAAGAGTATTGATGCAATCGTGCCCAAACCTCAAGAGGGGTTGATTGATGTAACCACTGCTATCAACTTGGCATTAACTAGAACTTCAAGTAATCAAGTGGAAACCCGTTGGTCAGATGCAACCGCGCCAACCGCACCGTGGCAAAAAGCGCAAAGTGATCCGGATTGGGCCGGTGAAATGATTTTGCGGGACAAGCGAGAGGTGGTAACTGATGCACCTATTAACTGTGTTTGGCGCTCCATTGAAGAGATTGGTGGCGAAACCGGTTGGTATGGCGCGGATTTCTTGTGGTGGGCACGCGGCGTATTGGATCGCTTAGTTGGTGGCGTCGGTTTGCGTCGTGGTCGACGAGATCCCAAACACTTACGGGTCGGCGACGGTTTAGATTTTTGGCGAGTAGAAGCGGTAGAGAAAGAAAAGGTTTTGCGACTCTACGCAGAGATGGTCTTACCCGGTAAAGCCTGGCTGGAGTTTCGAATTGAGCAAGAAGGTGATCACGTGCGCATAATTCAAGAGGCAACCTTTTCACCCCGTGGTTTAGGTGGTCAACTTTATTGGTATGCCATATTGCCGCTACACGCCTTTGTATTTCCAACTATGTTGCGAAATATTGTACGTAGCTCTAAAAGAAAGGCATTATTCGGTTAATGCATGAGTTTGATGAAGAGATCGATGCGCTAGCCGCCAAGATTCTTGAATATTCACTGGTCCGGTTAAAGAAGGATCCACCACTTGATGGACCTTGGAGTTATGAAGAGCTATATACCGAGGTCGGGGAGACCATCACTGAAAATGGTTTAGGTGGGGAAAAAGCATTAGATATTTTTAAGCATGTTCTCGCCCAGGCCTGCATCTCAACTGATCATCCCAGATATTTAGCTTTCATTCCCTCTGCTCCTACAGAATCTGCCAACCTTTTTGATTTAGTAGTTGGTGCATCAGCTTTGTATGGCGGTTCGTGGTTAGAAGGCGCAGGTGCGGTATTTGCCGAGAATCAAGCGTTGAAGTGGTTAAGTGATTTAGCGGGATTTCCGGATGGTTCGGGCGGAGTATTTGTGCAAGGCGGAACTGTTGGCAACCTCTCAGCATTAGTAGCAGCTCGACATGCAGCTCGTAGTAAATATCCTGCGGTAAAGCGTTGGGCAATCGCCTGTTCCAATGAAGCCCACTCCTCAATTAAATCCGCAGCCGATGTAATGGATGTTGATGTCTTAGCGATTCCTACTGATAAAAACCACAAATTACAGGGCAGTACAGTCGCATTTGAGATTGATCTATATCATCGCAACAATCCTGACCACCAAATCTTTGCAGTTGTTGCCACCGCTGGTACAACCAACCTGGGAATCATTGATGATTTGTATGGCATTGGAAAAGCCGCCAACGAAAGAGGGATTTGGTACCACATTGATGGTGCTTATGGATTAGCGGCACTGGCCTCTCCACAATCTAAACTCTTGTTCAAAGGTGTTGAGTTAGCTGATTCATTTATTGTTGATCCACATAAGTGGCTATTTGCACCATTTGATGCCTGTGCACTTGTTTATCGCAACCCAGAGTTAGCCCGCAAAGCTCATACCCAACATGCCGGTTACTTGGATACTTTGGATGACGGACATTGGAACCCATCTGACTATGCGATTCATCTAACCCGTCGCACCCGTGGATTACCTTTTTGGTTTTCTCTAGCAACACATGGCACAAAAAAATATGCCGAGTCGATGGATAAGACAATGGATGTCGCACGTGAAGCAGCGCAGTTAATTAAAGAACATCCAAACCTCGAGTTATTGATGGAGCCAGAGCTCTCCATTGTTGCTTTTACCCGAAAAGGTTGGCAGCAAAGTGATTATCAAAAGTGGAGCGATAAGTTGTTGAATGATCAGATTGGTTTTGTCACCCCTTCATCCCATGAAGGTCAGCCGATTCTGCGCTTTGCAATTGTTAACCCTTGGACCTCAACTACCGATATAAAGGTCATTCTGGCTACCCTCTAAATCCCAAATTTCTCCCTCACTTGGGGTTGAATATCGCCGTGGAAGAAAGCTCATTACAACTGCAGAGCACCCTCTCTGATCTAGAGGTGCGGATCTTGGATTTCGAGCGCCAATGGTGGAAGTACGCCGGCGCCAAAGATGCTGCGATCAAAGAGCTATTCCAAATCTCCGCCAAGGAGTATTACGAGCTTCTGAACAATCTGATTGACCGGCCCGATGCCCTGGCCGCCGCCCCCTTGCTAGTGAAGCGGCTGCGCCGCCTCCGCGAGGCCCGGGTCTCCGCACGCTCCCACTAATCACCTAGCCCTTCGGATTTGAGGGTGGGAATACTTGCCTCTAGGCTTGGCGTTAGCACTCGCCGGATGAGAGTGATAAGTCATCCGAACCACTTCTAGCTAATAGGGAGTCACATAACCATGGCAAAAATGATTGCCTTTAACGAAGATGCACGTCGCGGCCTAGAGCGGGGAATGAATACCCTGGCTGATGCGGTCAAGGTAACCCTTGGACCACGCGGACGAAATGTTGTTCTGGAGAAAAAGTGGGGCGCACCAACTATCACTAATGATGGTGTCTCAATCGCAAAAGAGATTGAACTTGATGATCCATGGGAAAAGATTGGCGCGGAATTAGTTAAGGAAGTTGCCAAGAAGACCGATGATGTTGCAGGTGATGGAACCACTACCGCAACTGTTTTGGCTCAAGCACTTGTTCGCGAAGGTCTGCGCAACGTAGCTGCCGGTTCAAATCCAATGGCGCTTAAGAAAGGTATTGAGAAAGCAGTCGAAGCAATCTCTGCCGAACTTTCTGCAATGGCAAAACCAGTGGAAACCAAAGAACAGATTTCAGCTACCGCATCTATCTCTGCTGCTGACTCAACAATCGGTGAGATGATCGCAGAGGCGATGGACAAGGTTGGCAAAGAAGGGGTTATCACCGTTGAGGAGAGCAACACCTTTGGTCTCGAACTAGAGCTA
>JBEAXZ010000138.1:0-3011 GCA_041159565.1 Actinomycetota bacterium
GCAGATGTCACTTAAGTTGATCTTTGACAGTAAGACTGGCGAGATACTTGGAGCGCAAGGAATTGGCGTTGAAGGCGTTGATAAGCGAATCGATGTTATTGCCACCGCTATTCGTGGTGGAATCACTGCACCTGAATTAGCCGATCTTGAATTGGCCTACGCGCCACCTTTTGGTTCTGCCAAAGATGCCATCAATATGCTCGGGTATATCTCTGAAAATATCTTGAGTGGACTTCTTGAAACAGCCCAGTGGAGCCAAATTGAGCAGTTTAAGGAGAAAGGTTTTGAACTTCTCGATGTTCGCGCCCCATCTGAGTTTGCAGCGGGCTCAATCCCAGGTGCAAAGTCGATGCCAGTGGATGAGATTCGTAATCGAGTTTCAGAGCTCACCAATAAAAACATTCTGGTCAATTGCCAAGTTGGACAACGCGGGCACACTGCAAGTATGTTGCTCAAAGAGCTTGGTTATAACGCAGTAAATCTTGACGGTGGTTATCTCACCTGGAGTAATTCACCTGCATCAATTACAAAGAAAGAGAAGGAATATGTGTCATAAAACTACATGCCGCAAATGTGGCAAAGCGACTTGGGCAGGATGTGGAAATCATATTGAGATTGCCCTCAAAGGTGTGAGCAAGTCAGATCGATGCCAAGGTCATCAGAATGATCCAAAAGAGCCAGGGTTCTTTTCGCGAGTATTTGGAAAGAAGTAGATATGGCCAGCGTTAACGTAAAGAGCGCTGAATTTGAAGCGCTGATCAGCAAGGGCGGAACTGTCCTCGTCGATTTCTGGGCAGAATGGTGTGGGCCATGCCGAGCATTCGGGCCGGTTTATGAAAAATTGTCCGAGAAGTATCCAGAGATCACATTTGCCAAGGTAGATACCGAAGCAGAGCGAGAGATTGCAGGGGCTGCGGGGATCACTTCTATCCCAACACTCATGGCTTTTAGAGATGGAATTCTTCTCTATCGTGAAGCAGGCGCTTTACCCGAAGCCCCTCTTCAACAGTTAATTGAACAAGTGCAAGGGTTAGATATGGATGCAGTTCGCTCAGAGATAGCAAAAGAGACCGTTGGCGAGAAAGTTGAGTAACTCTGCAGTAGAAAAGTGGCGTAGCGACCTTGCGTCGTGGGCGATTCCAGACGAAATCCTTGCACAGGCAGAGGTTCCACCATGGTTTCATCCTGCTGCTCTCTTTGCTTTACCTGAGAAAATTTGGGATTCACCTTCACATCAACGTGCTCGTGAGGCGATGCCAGACGGCGGAACGGTTTTAGATATTGGTTGTGGTGGAGGAATCGCAGCCTTTGCAATCGCACCTCCTGCCGCGAAGGTAATCGGCGTAGATCATCAACTTGAGATGCTGGAAATGTTTCAGGCAAACGCCATTGACAGAAATCTAGAAGTTGAAACCTTTCAAGGATTTTGGCCAGCGATTGCAGAGAGCGTTCCGCAAGCTGATGTAGTCACCGTTCATCATGTTGTCTATAACGTGGGTGATATCAAACCTTTTATTGAGGCACTTATCTCGCATGCGAGAAAGCGAGTGGTTTTAGAGCTTCCACTAGTGCATCCGATGACGCCACGTTCAAAAGGCTGGAAACACTTTTGGAACTTAGAAAGACCTACTTCTCCCACGGCTGATGATTTTCTTGGAGTACTTAAAGAACTAGGAATAAAGGCAAATATTGAGAAGTTCACCGGCAGAATTCTCTTGGATGAGGGCGAAGATGATCGCGTGGAGTACACACGAATGAGACTTTGTTTGCCTGAATCACGCCGAGATGAGATTGTGGAATTTCTGAAAACGGACCCTAGCCCCACTTCTCGCGAATTAGCTGTTGTGTGGTGGGATATCGTTTAGATATGAAAGCTATTCAGATAACTGCCTTTGGCGGCCCAGAAGTGATGCAGTATGTAGATTTGCCGGATCCAGTAGCAGCTAACTCAGAGATTGTTCTAGATGTCACTGCTGTGGGAATCAACTACGCAGATACACACCAGACTGAAAATAGTTATCTCTCGCCGCAAACTCTGCCAATGGTTCCTGGCATTGAAGTAACCGGAACTCATGCGGGTAAGCGTTATCTAGCAAGTGTTTCTTCCGGAGGTTACGCCCAGAAAGCCGTTGCTCATGAAGCAGCTCTTATTCCAATCCCTGATGCGGTAACAGATCAACAAGCGCTCTGCATGTTGGTTCAAGGTTCAACTGCCTGGCATCTGCTCAAAACAATGGGATCAGTAAAGCCCGGTCAGACTGTAGTTATCCATGCAGCAGCTGGTGGAGTCGGAACAATCGCCATTCAACTTGCAAAGATGTGGGGCGCCAAAGTTATTGCGGTGACGTCATCGCAAGAGAAGGTTGATCTTGCTAAATCTCTAGGAGCAGATGAAGTCGTTGATGCACGCGATGCTGATTTAGGTAAATCTCTTCGTGCAGCAAATGGCGGCCGGGGAGTAGATCTAGTCCTAGAAATGGTTGGCGGTACAACCTTTGATCAGAGCCTGCTTGCGCTCGAAAACTTTGGCAAACTCATAACATTTGGAATGGCTTCTCGCACCGCCCCAACTCCAATTCATCCAGGTGCACTCATGCATGGATCAAAGACTGTTGCAGGGTTCTGGCTAGCAAATTGCTTTGAAAAGAAAGAGTTAATGAACGATGTAATCGCAGAACTATTTGCACTTGTTGCTGATGGAAAATTACGTCCAATTATTGGTTCCACATATCCATTAAGTAAGGCAGCCGATGCCCATCGAGCCATGCTTGCGCGAGAGACAACTGGAAAGATTGCCCTCGATCCTGCGCTGTAAAGTGGGCTAATTTTCAACTTTTGCAGGTAAGCCCTAGACTCCTCTCTCTACCACTGCCCCCCTAGCTCAGTCGGTAGAGCGTTTCCATGGTAAGGAAAAGGTCACCGGTTCGATTCCGGTGGGGGGCTCGCAGTAAAAAACTTAATAAGTACCAAGATTTAATGAGTGCCAAAAGCCGAAGGCGATCTGGCATTGA
>JBEAXZ010000139.1:0-3006 GCA_041159565.1 Actinomycetota bacterium
CGCCACCTTCAAACTTCAACTGAGAGAACGGGGCTTTTCCTGGCTCGGTACCGCCACGAGCTTTAACTGCAACAGAGATATCTTTATATCCACCTAAATCACTTTCGGTGGCATCGATGATTTCAGTTTTCCAACCCTGCTTTTCTGCATAGCGCAGATACATGCGCAGTAAATCGCCAGCAAAGAGGGCGGATTCATCACCACCTGCCCCAGCTTTGATCTCCAAAATGACATCACGATCATCATTTGGATCGCGCGGCAAAAGTAACTCTTCTAATTTTTCTGCAGCATCTTGCAAACTCACTTCTAATGCGGGAAGTTCAGCGGCAAATCCCTCATCGACTTCGGCTAACTCTTTTGCAGCCGCGAAATCATCCTCTGCCTTTTTGTAGGCACGATAACCGGCAATTACCGGACCGAGTTGGGCATAACGTTTACCTAGTTGGCGAGCTTTTCCTTGATCAGCATGAATAGATGGATCGGCCATCGCAGCTTCCAGAGTTTCGTACTCTTTAAGAATCTCTGGCATGCTCGCAAAGCGATCAGCCTTTTTATCAGCCATCTCATCTACTCCTTTCCATCAACTTAACTCTGAAAATCCATTAAATAACAAAAGACCGCACCCTCGCCAAATGCGAGAGCAACGGTCTTTGTTAGGAAAGCTACTTCTTGTTTTGTTGCTTCTTGAAACGCTCTTCGAACTTAGCTACACGTCCGCCGGTATCAAGGATGCGCTGCTTGCCGGTGTAGAACGGGTGGCACACGGAGCAAACTTCAACGAATAGTGAACCAGATGAAATGGTTGAGCGGGTATTAAAGGTTTCACCGCAACCACAGGTAACCGTGGTCTCCTTATATTCAGGATGAATATCTTTCTTCATTGTTGCTCCTTGTGTTGGGCTGGGTCCGAAACCTTCGGTGAACCAGCTCGTAAATGATGAGGGAAGGCTACCTAAGCCACCCCAGTTCGAGCCAATCCGTGCTGGATTTACTCGCCTTTCGGGGATTGATCGGGTCCAACGGTGGTCTTCTGGACCTGCATCAAGAACTCAACATTGGATTTGGTGCCCTTCATCTTCTCGAGCAACAACTCCAATGCTTGCTGTGAATCCAAAGCATGAAGCACGCGACGTAACTTCCAAACAATGTTTAGCTCTTCAGGACCCATCAAAATCTCTTCTTTACGGGTACCAGATGCATCGACATCAACCGCTGGGAAGATGCGCTTGTCAGCAAACTTACGATCTAGCTTCAACTCCATGTTTCCGGTGCCTTTGAACTCTTCAAAGATAACTTCATCCATCTTCGAACCAGTTTCAACAAGTGCGGTAGCCAGAATTGTTAGTGAGCCGCCATCTT
This sequence comes from Actinomycetota bacterium, assembly GCA_041159565.1. Taxonomy (GTDB): domain Bacteria; phylum Actinomycetota; class Actinomycetes; order Nanopelagicales; family Nanopelagicaceae; genus MAG-120802. The sequence goes on from JBEAXZ010000139.1 coordinate 1,360, forward strand.
CAATGTTGCGAGCAGCTCCAAAGAACTTCTTTGGTGGATATAAAGCAGCTGAATCAACACCACCAGAGAGAATTCGACCTGATGCTGGAGCTGCGATGTTGTAAGCGCGACCCAAACGAGTAATCGAATCAAGTAATACAACTACATCATGACCTAATTCGACCAGACGCTTTGCTCGTTCTATGGCTAACTCTGCAACAGTGGTGTGGTCATCAGCTGGTCGATCGAAGGTGGAGGCGATTACCTCTCCCTTAACTGAGCGTTGCATATCGGTAACTTCTTCTGGACGCTCATCAACCAAAACCACCATTAGGTGACACTCAGGGTTGTTAGTTGTAATTGCATTTGCAATTGACTGTAAAACCATGGTCTTACCAGCTTTAGGTGGCGAAACAATTAGTCCGCGCTGTCCTTTACCAATCGGTGCAATCAAATCAATGACACGGGTGGTCAAGATGTTGGGTTGTGTCTCTAGACGCAATCTCTCTTGCGGATAAAGCGGAACTAGTTTGGAGAACTCCACGCGATCACGGGCGCTCTCTGGTTCCATGCCATTAACGGTGTCCAGACGGACCAAAGCATTGAACTTCTCGCGGCGCTCTCCCTCTCGTGGTTGGCGCACCTGACCGGTGATTACATCACCTTTACGTAATCCATAACGTCGAACCTGTTGCAATGAAACATAAACATCATTTGGGCCAGGCAGATAACCGCCGGTGCGCAAAAATGCATAGTTATCAAGAATATCTAGCAAGCCACCGACTGGAAGTAATACATCATCCTCTGAAATCACGATTTCGCGATCACGTCCACCGCGGTCATTGCGATCTCTGTTGCGGTCACGGCCACCGCGGTCGCGATGGCGATCTCTTCGCCACTCACGATCATTGCCGCGATCACTTCCACGATCATTGCCGCGATCATTACGCTCAGAACGATCATTGTCCCGGCTGTTTGAATTGTCAGAATCAGATGCGCTGGAATTTGAATCCTCGTCATCGTCCTCATCAGAATCCTCAGAGTTGTCGCTATTGTCATTGCCTTGCTTGTTGCGGTTGCGACGTTGATTTCTTTCAGCACGGCGCGCTTCTCGCTCCGCCTTTGCTGCTTCACGGTTAGCTGCTTGCAGATCGGTAATCGCCTTAACTAAGTCAGGCTTCTTTAACTCTGCCGCATTTTCGATTCCAAGATTTGTTGCAATCTTACGTAGCTCTGGGAGAAGTAACGCAGAAAGGTCACCAGAATCTCGCCGAGCGCTTTTTGTATCTGCCATTTAGATTTCTTTTCCAGACTTATGAAAAGTCTTAGTGAGGTTAGGGGTAAAGATTTTTTGCTTTTAAGTATTTTTAAGATTGTGGGCTCAGTTACCGCCCGACGAGCCTGAAATCTACCAGCATGGTTGGCCAACCCCAAAATCGAAAAAATGTGATTGAGGGCGTTTAAAGGCGGTCAAAACTTGGTTTGAGGCTGGATCTATACGTTGGAGAGCGTGGCGCCGCTAATTGCAATCTCAATATCCAGCGGTTGGAAATGGTCCCCCGCGCTGCGAACAATGTCATCATGCTCCGCGCTGGTGCCGGCGTGAAGGACCAAAACAGAAGGACCAGCCCCAGAAATCATCGCTGCAACACCTGCGCCTCTCAATTT